>NZ_JAJSYW010000170.1:0-15676 GCF_036815005.1 Streptomyces sp. IBSBF 2435
AACAACCCCGCGCTGTGGCAGCGCTACCACGACACGGTCATCGCCACCCGGCGCGGGGGCCGCCGGGGGGGGGGGGGGGGGGGGGGCCGCGCGCCGCCCCCGCCGACGCCGCGGCCGACCCGCAGGCCGCGTCCCGCCCGTCCGACCCCGCCGGCGCCCTGGACCGCGACGGCCTGGTCCAACTGCCCAGCGTCCCGCGCCCCGCCGACAAGGACGTCGTCCGCTCGGTGGCCCGCCGCCCCGAGGGCGGCCGCCGCTGCGGTGTGCCGGACTGCACCGGCACCATCGGGCTGTCCTACGACGACGAGCCCGCCCCGGACGAGGGCTACTGCCCGGTCTGCGGTACGCGTTACTCCTTCCGCCCGCAGCTCGGCCCTGGCGACGTGGTCGCGGGGCAGTACAAGGTGCTGGGGTATCTCTCGCCCGGCGGCACCGGCTGGGTCTACCTCGCGGAGGACCTCGACCTGCCGGGCCACCGGGTCGTGCTCAAGACGCAGATCAACACCCAGGACGCGGCGGCCCGCCGCAAGGCCGTCGAGGAACGCCGCTCGCTGACCACCCTGCACCACCCGGACATCGTCGGGATCATCGCCTCCAAGCAGCACCAGGTCGAGGGCGACACCGGCCCCACCGACTACATCGTCATGGAATACGTCGCGGGCCGGCCGCTCGACCAGCTGCTGCTGGCCTCCGACGAGGAGCTGACCCGGCTGTTCGGCGGCCCCTTCGCGCTCGACCACGTCGTCACCTACGGCTGCAGGATCCTCGGCGCCCTGGAGTATCTGCACGGCCAGCGGCTGCTCTACTGCGACATGAAGCCGGACAACGTCATCCACTACGGCCAGCAGGTCAAGGTCATCGACCTCGGCGCAGTTCGCCGCATCGACGACCGGACCAGCGCCCTGGTCTACACCCCGCGGTTCGCCCCGCAGAAGCGGGAGCGCGACGAGCGCGGCTTCCAGGTCGACACCGACCTCTTCACCGTCGGCCGCACGCTGGCGGCGCTCGCGGCCCGCGCGCAGGAGCCCGCCGGGCTCGCCGCCCGCTCCTTCGACCGGCTGATCGGCCGGGCCACCCACGACGAGCCCGCCGCCCGCTTCACCTCCGCCGCGCAGATGTCCCGCCAGCTATGGGAGGTGCTGCGCGAGCACCGGGCGCTGGCCCGCGGCGAGCGCTACCCGGAGAAGTCCACCCGCTTCGAGCCGACCGCCGTCGTCTTCGGCGCCGCCCTCGGAACGGTCCCCGCGCTCTCCCACTGGACGCTGCGGCCCGAGGGTGTGGCCCCGCCCGACCTGGCCACCGGCGCGCCCAGCCCGCAGGAGACCGCCCGCGCGCTGCCGGGGCCGGTCGCCGACCCGGACGACCCGGCGGCGGTGCTGCTCGGCGACCTGGCAGGCGACGCGCCCGACCGCACGGCGGAACGCCTGCGCGACGACCCCGCCCTGCGGACCGTCGAGGTCGCGCTGTGGCTGTGCCGGTCGTACTTGCTGGCCGGCGAGCCGGGCGAGGCGGGGGAGCCGGCCCGTGAGGCGGCCGGGCACTGGCTCGGCGAGGCCGTCCGGCTGATGGGACCCGACGTCGCCGGCTACGACTGGCGTCCGCCGTGGCACCGCGGGCTGCTGCATCTGATGCGCGGCCGGGTCAAGGAGGCGCAGGGCGAATTCGCCGCCGTCTACGCGACGGTGCCGGGCGAGTGGGCGCCGAAGCTGGCGCTGGGCTACTGCTCGGAATTCCTGCGCGGCCGGACGGCGGCGACGGCGCCGGGGACGGACAGCACGGCGACGGCCGGCGCGGCGGGGACGGCCGCGGAGGCGGCGGCCGAGGCGCGGGAGGCCGAAGCGGAGGCCGAGGCCTACTACCGGGCCGTCTGGGAGCGGGACCGCTCGCACACCAGCGCGGCCTTCGGACTGGCCAGGCTGCGGCTGCTGCACGGCGACCGGGCGGACGCGGTCCGGGTGCTCGACCAGGTGCCGACGATCTCCCGCAACTACGACGTGGCCCGGATCGCGGCGCTGCGGGTCCTCACCGGGCGGGTCGCCGGCACCGCCCCCTCGCGCGCGGACCTCGCGCGGGCCGCCGGCCGGCTGGCGGAACTGCCGCACGACGACGCCAGGGACCGGCTGACCGCCGAGATCCGCGAGAACGTGCTGGCGGGGTACCCGGCCCCGGCCCGGCCCGCGCGCTGGCGCAGCCGGCTCGCACTTGCCCTGACCCCCGGCCAGGGCACGGAAGGGCCGGACGGCGGCCGGGAACCCCCGGGCGGCCCCGGAACGCCCGGTGCCGGTCACGCACCCGCGCACGGCACCGCCTTCCCGCCGCTGCCGCCCGGCGAGCTGTTCGAGGGCGCCGCCGACCGGCGGGCGCTGGCCCGGCTGCTGCACGGTTCGCTGCGCACCCTGGCCGGCCAGGCACCGGCCGCAGAACGCGCGGAGCTGCTCGACCGCGCCTACGCCGTACGCCCGGAGAGCCGGTTCTGACCGCCCCCGACGCGCACCCGAGCACCACCCGCACGACGGCAGCCACAGCTCAGCGGTGAGGAGTCACGAGCACCATGGACACCACGATCGGCCTCGCGGTCAGCCAGCAGAAGTACCTCCCCGCAGGCGCGGGCGAGAAGGACCTGCACGCCATCGTGACCGTCGAGGTCAGCGGCGCGGAGGGCGCGGCGCCCGGCCCCGCGCTCGCCGAGGTCCTGGTGATCGACTGCTCCAGCTCGATGGAGCGCCCGGAGGAGAAGTTCAGGGCGGCCAAGAACGCCGCCGTCGCCGCGTTGCAGCTGCTCCCGGACGGCACGCCCTTCGCCGTCGTCGCGGGTACCCACCGCGCCGTCACCGCCTATCCGCCGGACGGCGAACGGGCGATGGCGGTCGCCGACGCCGCCACCCGGGCCGCGGCCGAGGCGGCCGTGCACGGCATGGTCGCGGCCGGCGGCACGTGCGTGGGCAGCTGGCTCGACCTGTCCGGGCGGCTGCTCGGCGGGCAGCCGGCGCCGATCCGGCATGTGCTGGTACTCACCGACGGGCGCAACGAGCACGACCACTTCCGGCCGCTCGCCGACGTCCTGGCCGCCGTCGCGGGGCAGTTCGTCTGCGACGCCTGGGGCATCGGCGAGGACTGGGACGCCCGGCTGCTGCTCCAGGTGGCCGGCGCCCTGCACGGCGGTGCCGACGCCGTACGCGAGGAGTCCGCGCTCGTCGGGGCGTACGAGCAGCTGGTGCGCGGCCTGCTCGCCAAGGCGGTGCCGGAACTGACCCTCACCGTAGGGACCCTGCCCGGCAGCCGGCTGCGGTACGTCCGGCAGACCTTCCCCACCGAGGCACCCCTGACGGCGCAGGCCGCGGAGCCCGGCACCTACCTCACCCGGGCCTGGGGCAACGAGCTGCGGCGCTACCACGTCTGCGTCACCGTCGACCCCGAAGGCCAGCTGCACGGCGAGGAGTTGCTGGCCGCCGAGATCGGCGTACGCACCCCCGCCGGCACCCCGGTCCCGCCGCCGGACCCCGTGCCGCTGGTGGTGCACTGGACCGACGACCCGGTGCTGTCCGGGGTGACCGACGAGCAGGTGCTGCACTTCCAGCTCTACGAACAGCTTGGCCAGGCGGTGGCGGACGCGGCGGACGCCTACCAGCGCAGAGCGCCGGACCGGGCCGCGGAACACCTCGGCAGGGCCGTCGGACTCGCCCACCGGGCCGGCGCCCGGCGCCAACTGGCCGAGCTGCGGCGGCTGGTGGAGATCCACGACGCCGCCGCGGGCCAGGTGTCGCTGCGCAGGGACATCAAGCCGGTGGACTTCCAGCACCTCATCACCGCCAGCAGCCACAGCACCTACGGACCCGAGCCCGGCGGCCCCGCGCCCGACCCGGGGACGCAGCCCGGCGCGGTCCTGGCGCCCTGCCCGGCGTGCGGCCGGCGCGTCCCGGTCAAGGCCCGCTTCTGCCCGCGCTGCGGCCGGACCCTGGGGGAGTCGTGAGCGAACGGACGGCACCGGCCCGGCCCGCCGCGGCGCCGGAACCGAGCGGCACCCTCCGCGAACTGACCCGGCGCAGGCTGCTGTTGCTGGTACTGGTCGCCCTGACGACCGCGTCGCTCTTCCACGCCTACCGCGGGGTGCACGCCGACGCGGTGCCCCTGCGGTCGGCCGGCGCCCCCGGTGTGCTGGCCGTGGACACCGCGATGGACGCGCTGGCCCGGGCCCAGCAGGGCGTCGAGCGCGGCGAGGGCACCACGGGCGACTTCCACACCCGGCTCTCGGTGGCCAACCAGAGCCTCGCGCGCGCCGCCGCCGCCGACGTCACCGGGCTCACCGGCCGCCAGACCCTCCAGACGGTGACCGGGCTGATCACCACCTACTCGGGCTGGATCGAGGACGCCGCGGGCCAGCCCACCGCCGCCCAGGCGCAGGCCACCGCCGTTCAGGCCCCACCCGCCTCCGCAGGCCCGGGCCGCAGCCCCGCCGCCAGGTCCGGCGCGCTGCGTACCGCCTACCTGGACTACGCCCGCAGCGTGCTCGGCACCACCGCCACCGGTCCCGCCGCGGACGCCACCGTGCTGGGCCGGCTCAGGGACCTGCAAGCCGCGCAGCAGAGGGCGGTGCGCGGGCAGACCGACTTCGGGCCGCTGCTGTGGCTGGAGTGGACCCTCGCCCTCGCCCTGGCCCTGGCGCTGCTCGTGCTGCTCACCGAGACGCACCGCTTCCTCGCCGGACGCTTCCGGCGGCGGTGGAATCCCGCGGTCGCCGGCGCCGCGCTGCTGCTGGTCGCCGGCGCCGCCGTCCTCGTCGTCTTCACCGCGCTGACCCACTCCGAGATGGCCGGCTCCCGTGCGGTGCTGTCCGGTTCACTGACCGGCGACGCGATACCCAGGGCCGGGGCCAGGGTCTCCGGACGGCTGGCGGGCACCGGTTTCCGGGCGGCGGCGGCCGACTGGATCCTCGTGGGCGGCCTGCTGCTGGCGGGACTCGTCCTGCAGGCCCTGCAACCGCGGATCAACGAATACCGGGTCAGGGTCATCGCCCTGCGGTGGCCGCGGCCCCGCACGCTCGGGGTGCTCGGGCTGTCCCTCGCGCTGCTGGCCGGCGGGGGCGTGGTCGCCGTCCGGGCCGCCGGCTGGAACGGCTCGGTCACCCTGCTGGCCAACTGGACGGGTACGGAGCAGGACCAGTTCCAGCAGAAGGTCATCGACCGGTTCGAGCACGAATACCGCATCCACGTGGTCTACCAGGGCAGTTCGGCCGAGAGCGAGGTGCTGGCCGCCGACGTCGAATCCGGTACGCCGCCGGACGTCGCCGTCCTGCCGGGCCCAGGCGAACTCGCCGGATACGCGGTCAGGGGCATGCTCACCCCGCTCGACGACATGGTGCGCCCGGCCGACTTCGCCTCGGCCTGGGTCACCCCGGTCAAGGGCCACACCTACTGGCTGCCGATCAAGACCGACCTCAAGAGCATGGTGTGGCACCCGCGGGCGCTGGACACCGGCGCCGTGGAGCGGGCCGCCAAGAGCCCCGCCTCGTGGTGCCTGGGCATGGGCGCCGACGCCACGTCGGGCTGGCCGGGCTCGGACTGGATCGAGGACATCCTGCTCCAGCAGACCGACCCGGCCACGTACAGCAAGTGGGTGGCGGGCAGCCTGCCGTGGACCGATGACAGGGTCCGCCGGGCCTGGACGACCTGGGGGGACCTGGTCGGGGCGGGGCGGGCCGCCGCCGGAAGCGCCCTGGGGAGGAGCTTCGGGGACGCCGCCGACGGTGTGCTCCAGAAGCCGCCGGCCTGCCGGCTGGAGCACCAGTCGTCCTTCGCCCGCGGCAGCGGAGCCTGGACGAAGACCGGGGCGGCGTACGTCCCCTCCGCCGACGTCATCCCGGGCGCCGCGGCCGGCAGCAACCGCTGGGAGGTCTCCGGCGACCTCGCCGCCCTCCTGCACAGCACCCCGCAGTCCCGAAAGCTCATCGGCTACCTCGCCTCCGACGAGGCCCAACGCGCCTGGGCCAGTACGCAGTCCGGCTTCTCCGTCGAGCACACCGTGCTGGCCGACCCGCGGACCGACCCCAACGAGCGGCAGATCGTCCGCACCCTGCGCGACCCGAAGGCGGTCCGCTGCTACGACGCCTCCGACGCGATGCCGCCCACGCTGCGGGACGCCTTCGCCCGCGCCGTCCTGCGCTTCCTCGCCGACCCCGCGACCCTCACCGAGCAGCTCGGCTCCCTCGACAGGACCAGCCGGAGCGCCGGCAAGGTCCCGCTCACCTCGGTCTGCTCCTCGGGCTGACCGGTGAGCCTGCCGGGGAGTGGACCGCCGGGCCGGCCGGGGTGAGCGGGCGGCAGGGCCTCAGCCGAAGAGCTGGCGGCCCCAGTCCTGCCCTGCCGCCAGTCCCGGCGGCGCGACGAAGACACCGCTGCCGATGTGCTGGATGTACTCGTTGAGCGAGTCGTGCGCGCCCAGCACCCGCTGGAGGGTGACGAAGCGGTCCGGGCTGTTCATGAACGCGATGAAGAACAGCCCGCCCAGCAGGTCGCCGGTCTCCGCGTCGATGCCGTCGGTGTAGGAGTAGCCGCGGCGCAGGATGCGCAGGCCCTTGTTGTGCTCGGGCGAGGCCAGCCGGATGTGCGCCCGGTCCGGGATGACGTACTCCCCGCCGGACTTCGCGGCGAAGTCCGGGGTGTCGAACTCGCTGTGGCCGGTCAGCGGGGCACCGCTGGTCTTGTAGCGGCCGAAGACGTCCTGCTGGTCGCCGAGCCGGTCGCGGTCCCACTGCTCCATCCGCATCCGGATCTTGCGGCTCACCAGGTACGCGCCGCCGCGCACCCAGCGCTGCGGCTCCTCGGCGCCGATCCAGACGTGCTGCCCCATCACGGCCTCGTCGCGGGCGTCGATGTTGCGGGTGCCGTCCTTGAAGCCCATCAGGTTGCGCGGGGTGGCCTGCTGCGGGGAGGTGGACGAGGTGCGCCCGAAGCCCAGTTCCATCCAGCGCGGCAGGACGGTGCCGAAGCCGAGCCTGCGCAGGTTGCGTACCGCGTGGAAGGCGACCTGGGGGTCGTCGGCGCAGGCCTGGACGCACAGGTCGCCGCCGGTGACCGCCGGGTCCAGGTTCTCGCCCGGCAGCGGCGGCAGCGTCCGCAGCGCGCTCGGGCGGCGGGCGGCGAGGCCGAAGCGGTCGTCGAAGAGCGCGGGCCCGTAGCCGATGGTGATCGTGAGCCGGCCCGGGGTCAGGTCGGCCGCCTCGCCGGTGTCGTCCGGCGGGGTGTTGAGGTCGCCCTCGTCCCCCGGCACCGGGTGGCCCAGGGTCATCGCCTCGGCCGCGGCCGTCCAGGTGGTGAGCAGCGCGGCCAGGTCGGCGCGGGTCGCGGCCGGCGCCACGTCGAAGGTCGCGAAGCACAGCCGGTCCTGGGACGGGGTGGCGATGCCCGCCTGGTGGCCGCCGCGGAAGTCGACGGTGGCGGCCGTGGCGCCCGCGGTCCCGCTGCCGCTGCCGGAGTCGCTGTCGCGGTGGGCCAGCGCGGTGCCGCCCGCTCCGAGGGCGGCACCGGCGACCGCCGCCCCTGCCCCGACCGCCCCGAGCAGCCGTCGCCTGCTGACGGCGGCCGGCGCGGGGCCTTGTCCGCGCGGCGCCTGGTCCGGGGTGATGTCAGGAGTGCCGTCCTCGACGGAGGCGCGGTCCGGGTCCTGTGCGGGGTCGTGGGCGGCGGTCATGGGTCAGGCGATCTTTCCGGCGATCTTGGACACCGACTCGGCGTAGGCGTCGACGGCCTGGGCCAGGACGCGGCGCTGGTCCGCGGTGACCTTGCTGTAGTCGACGTAGCCGCTGTCCTCGTAACCGGGCGTGGCCGCGTACGCCTTGAGCGCGTCGGCGGTCGCCTGGTAGCGCTGGGCGACGGTCGTGGCGAGCGCCGGGTCCTTCGCCGTGAGCGCCGGCAGGAGCACGCCGACCGCCTTGTTCGCGCCGGCCAGGTTGCCGTCGAAGTCGAGCAGGTCGATGTGCGAGTAGCGCTCCTCCTCACCGGTGATCTTGGAGGACTGGATCTCGTTGACCAGGTCGGTGGCGCCGTTGGCGATCGCGGCCGGCTGGTATTCCACGGTCTGCACCTTGGTGTACAGCTCGTGCACGTCGGTGCTCAACTGGTCGGCGAGCGCGCCGAGTCCGGCGGTGGAGTTCTTCGTCCACAGCTCCTGCTCGATGCGGTGGAAGCCGGTGAAGTCGGCGGGGCTCGGCGCGTCGTCGATCCGGCCGTCGATGCGGCCGTCGATGTCGCCCCAGACCTCGGCGGTGGACTCGATGCGCTCGTAGTGGACGCGCGCCTTGCCGTAGAGCGTCTTGGCCTGGTCGGTCTTGCCGGCCTTGACCGCGGCGGTGAACGCGTCGGTGCCGGTGACCAGTTCCTTGACCTCGCCGGTGACCCAGGTCGCGTACTGCTGGGTGGCGGTGACCAGCTGGGGGTCGTCCTTCCAGGACTTCTTCGCGGCGCCGGTGACCTTGAAGTCGGTCTTCTCGGTCTTCGCGCCCGGGCAGTAGACCTGGTAGGTGCCGGCGTCCAGGGTGAGGGTGAAGTCGCCGGACAGGCCGGGCGTCAGGTTCTCCTTCTCGCCCAGGATCTTGCCGCCGTCCAGCAGTTCGGCCTCGGTGACCTTCGCGGAGCCCTTGTTGCTGACGTCGAACTTCACCGTGCCCGCGGGCGCGGTGGCCGGGGTCGGCGCGCAGCCCTTGTCGCTGATGCCGATGGTGACGGTCGAGGACTTGGCGCCGGCGTTCTTGGCGTCGGCCGGCGCGGAGCCCTTCGAGTCGTCCTTGTCGCCGCCGCAGGCGGTCAGCAGCAGGCCCGCGGTGATCACGGTGGCCGCGCAGGCCAGTGTGCGGCGGTGGGTGGCTCGGGGGTTCACGGTCAGCTCCTGTTGGGGTGTGCGTACGTAGGGGACGTGCGGGACGGCGCGCTGCGGGTCAGTCGGTGGCGGGCTGCGGGAGGCGGGCCTTGCGCGGACGGGCCGGCCACAGCACGACGGCGGCCATCGGGACGGCGTAGACCAGCCAACCGGTGACCATCGTCCAGTCGGGGTACGGCTGGATGCCGAGTACGCCGGTGACCACGGAGGAGGCCGGGGTGCCGGGACGCACCAGCCAGGACAGGTCGAAGGCCCGGGTGCCCTGCTCCAGCCAGCCGCCCTCGGCGGCGGTCATCAGCGCGGTGGCCACCAGGCCGGCCGCGACCAGCACCAGGACGACGCCGGTGGCCCGGAAGAAGCGGGAGAGGTTGAGCTTCACACCGCCGCGGTAGATGCCGTAGCCGACCACGGCGGCCAAAAGGATGCCGAGCCCGGCTCCGGTGCCGCCGTAGGCCGGGTTGTCGCTCTCGTTGAAGGTGGCCAGCAGGAAGACCGCGGTCTCGAAGCCCTCGCGCAGCACGGCCAGGAAGGCCATCAGCACCAGCGCCGACGCGGAGCCCTCGGACAGCGCGCGGCCGGCCGCGCCCTCCAGGTCCTTGCGCAGGTCGCGGGAGTGGCGCTTCATCCACAGCACCATGTAGCTGACCATCAGCACGGCGATGACGCCGACCACCGTCTCCAGCTGCTCCTGCTGCTTCTGCGGCAGGTCGCTGGAGTAGACCTGGAGCGCGATGGCGACCGCGACGCAGATCGCCACCGCGACAGCGACCCCGAGCCACACCTTCTTCAGCGCGTCCCGGCGGCCCTGCTGGCCGAGAAAGGAGGCGATGATGCCCACGATGAGGGCAGCCTCCAGACCTTCGCGGAAGCCGATGACGAACGTGGGGAGCATGGGGGTCCTTCGGACGCGGGAGTGGCCGTGAGGTGCGGTCGTGGCCGGGGTCGTGGGGCGCGGTGCGGTGCTGTCGTGAGGCCGTGATCGTAAGGTAAGGCAGTCCTTATCCAGGTTAGGGCAGCCTTATTACAGGGCGTGCACCGGGGTGCCGTCAAGGTTCCCACCTGCGTCGATTTGGGGTGCGAGGGAATTTCCTGGCAAAGCAACGGCAATCGGCAGGTCGGGTTTCCCCCGCGCCACAGGCGTCCCACAGGGTCCGTTGCGCCATGGACTACTGCCACACGTGCCGCCGGCACCTCAACGGCGCCTGCTCCTGCCCGGGGTGCGGCACGGCCGCCGACCAGCTGAGAACGCCGCAGGTCGGCGAGACCGCGCACCTGCCCCTGATCAGCCGGCACGCCGCCGCCGGTGATCCACCGCGGCCCGGCGGCGGGCGGGCGGCGGCCCGCGGCAGGCAGCGCCGCCAGGCCCGCGGGCGGCACCAGCGGACCGCCGTGTACGGGATCGGACTGGTGGCGGTGGCCGGGGCGATGGCGATGTTCTCGATGGCCGCGCTGTCCGGCGGCGCCTCCGGCGGTACGGAACCCGCGGAGCCGCCCGTGACCGATGTCACGCACGCGCCGGCCGGCACCGCCGCGCCGGACGCCGCCGGCGCCGCCGGCGGATCCGCCGGGCCGCGCACGAGCGGCGCCCCCGCGAGCGGCCCGCACCCCGCGCGGAGCCCGACCGCCACCCCGGGCACCCCCGCGGGCGCGACGCCGACCCGGTCCGCCGCCACGGCCCCGCCCACGGCTGCCGCGAGCGCGCCGGCCACTCCCGGCAGCGCCCCGCCGAGCGCGGTGCCGGAGCCGACCCGCACACCGCCCCCGCCGCCCTCGCCGACGTGCAGGCGGGTGCTGTGGTGGTGCCAGTAGGGCGGCGTTGCCACCGGCCCCAATGCGGCCCCCGATCCCGGTGATCCATGGTTAATTGAGTGCCTGGATCTTTGCCACGGTGACGCTGTGGCGGAAGGAGACGGATCGCCTCATGTCCACGAGTACGCCCACCGGCCGTGCCTGGCAGCTGGCCGCCAGGCCGCACGGCTGGCCCACGCCGGCGGACTTCGCGCTGGTCGAGACCCCGAACCCCGAGCCGGAGCCGGGCCAGATCCTGGTGCGCAACCTCTTCCTGTCCGTCGACCCCTATATGCGCGGCCGGATGAACGACGTGAAGTCCTACGCTCCGCCCTACGAGCTGGACCGGCCCATGCTCGGCGGCGCGGTCGGCCGGGTGGTGGCCTCCGCTGCGGACGGCGTCGCGGTCGGCGACCATGTGCTGCACGGGCTCGGCTGGCGCGAGTACGCGCTGGTGGACGCCGCGCAGGCGGCCGTCGTCGACCCGGCGCAGGCCCCGCTGTCGGCCTACCTCGGAGTGCTCGGCATGACCGGGCTGACCGCCTACGCGGGCCTGCTGCGGGCCGCCGAATTCACCGCGGGCGAGACTGTCTTCGTCTCCGGCGCGGCCGGCGCGGTCGGCAACCAGGTGGGCCAGATCGCCAGGCTCAAGGGGGCCGCCCGGGTGATCGGCAGCGCCGGCACCGACGAGAAGTGCGCGCTGCTGGTGGACGAGTACGGCTTCGACGCCGCCTTCAACTACAAGAACGGCCCGGTGGCCGCCCAGTTGAAGGACGCGGCGCCGGACGGCATCGACGTCTACTTCGACAACGTCGGCGGCGAGCACCTGGAGGCGGCGATCTCCGCGCTGCGGGTGCACGGGCGGGCCGCGCTGTGCGGGGCCATCTCCGCCTACAACGACACCGAGCCCGGGCCCGGGCCGCGCAATCTCGGCCTGCTGGTCGGCCGGCGGATCACGCTGCGCGGCTTCCTGGTGCGCGACCACCAGGACCTCAAGCCGGACTTCGTCCGCGACGTGGGGGGCTGGCTGCGGGACGGGACGCTGCGCTACCGCGAGACCGTCGTCACCGGAATCGACCAGGCCGTGGCGGCGTTCCTCGGGATGCTGCGCGGAGAGAACACCGGGAAGACGGTTGTCGCCCTCCCGGAATGACCAGCCGCCGGGGTCGAGCACGCCCCCGGCTTCACCCGAATGCCGCAGGCGCGACGACCTGCCACCGAGGAGGACCCTTTCATGGCCATCCAGTTCGTAGACGTCCTGTACACCGCCGTCGCCACCGCAGAGAACGGTCGCGACGGGCGGGTCGCCACGGACGACGGCAAGCTCGATGTCATCGTCAACCCGCCCGTGGAGCTGGGCGGCACCGGTGCGGGGACCAACCCCGAGCAGCTGTTCGCCGCCGGTTACAGCGCCTGTTTCCAGAGCGCGCTCTCGGTGATCGCCCGGATGGCGAAGACCGACATCTCCGGCTCCCGGGTGACCACGAAGGTCGGCCTGGGCAAGACCGAGGGCGAGGCCTACGGGATCACCGTCGCGATCGAGGTCTCGATCCCCGGCCTCGACGCGGACGCCGCGGCGGCGCTGGTGGAGCGGGCGCACGAGGTGTGCCCGTACTCCAACGCGACCCGCGGCAATGTGGCGGTCACCCTGTCCGTCGTCTGACCCCGACGCCCCGCGCCGGCCGGCCGCGGCTACCGCGGGCCGGCCGGCGGCGGGGTCAGCAGGGCCAGGAAGTCGCGGAAGGCGGACGGCATGTCGACGGCCTCCGGGTCCAGCAGCCACTGGATCTGGAGGCCGTCCATCACGGCGGCGAGCAGCGCCGCCGCCCGCTCGGGCGTCAGACCGCCGGGCAGGCTCTCCCCGTACGCCGCCCGCAGCGCGTCGGCGCCGCCCGCGCGGACCCGGGCGTACCGCTCACGGAAGTGCTCCTGCGCCGGATGGCCGTCGGTCACGCTGTCGCCGACCAGCACCGTGAAGGCCTGGACGATGCCCGGCCGGGTCGCGTTGTACTCGACCAGCTCGGCGACGATGTCCAGCGGCCACTCCCGGCCGCGCAGCGCCGCCGACGCCGTGTCCCACTGGTCGCGGGCGTCGAGCACCGCGACCAGCAGCGCCTCCTTGGTGGGGAAGTGGTGCATCAGCCCCTGCTGGGTGAGCCCCACCCGCTCCGCGACCGCGGCGAGCGTGGCACCGCGATAGCCGCGCTCCCCGATCACCTCGGTCGCCGCCTGGATGATCCCGGCCCGCCGTTCACCGCGATCACTTCTGGTCCTCGGCACAACCACCCCTGTAAGATCACGGATTGGCAACTATGCCTACCGTACGGCAGGCAGTCGGGCGTCTCCGGTCCAGCATGGAGCGATGACGGTCGAAACGGGAGACGCCGAGCGCGAGCGGGCCGTGGAGGCCGCGCTGCGGACACTCGGCCTCGATGACAAGGCACGGCTGCTGGCCGGGCACGACATGTGGTCGCTGCCCGCGCTCCCGGCCATCGGGCTCCGCTCGCTGGTGATGTCGGACGGACCCATCGGCGTACGCGGCAGACGCTGGACGGCCGACGACCCGTCGGTCGCACTGCCCAGCCCCACCGCGCTCGCCGCCACCTGGGACCCCGAACTCGCCCGCAGGGCGGGCCGGTTGCTGGCCCAGGAGGCGAACCGCAAGGGCGTGCACGTGCTGCTGGCGCCGACGGTCAACCTGCACCGCAGCCCGCTGGGCGGGCGGCACTTCGAGGCGTACAGCGAGGACCCGCTGCTCACCGGGGCGATCGGCACCGGCTATGTGCTCGGCGTGCAGGACGGCGGAGTCGGCGTCACCGTCAAGCACTTCGTCGGCAACGAGGCGGAGACCGACCGCTTCACCGTCGACAACCGCATCGCCGCGCGCCCGTTGCGCGAGCTGTATCTCGCGCCCTTCGAGGCGATCGTCACCGGCGCCCGCCCGTGGGGCGTCATGGCGGCGTACAACGCGGTGAACGGCGTGGCCATGACCGAGCACGCCGACCTCATCGGCGGTGTGCTGCGCGGCGAGTGGGGCTTCGACGGGGTCGTCGTCTCCGACTGGCTGGCCGCCCGCTCCACCGTCGGCGCGATCCGCGGCGGCCTCGACCTGGCGATGCCCGGGCCGCACACCGTCTACGGCGAGGCACTGGCCGCCGCCGTCAGGGCCGGCGAGGTCGAGGAGGAGCTGGTCGAGGCCGCCGCGCGCCGGGTGCTGCGGCTGGCCGCCCGGGTCGGGCTGCTGGCCGGCGCGCCCGCCGCCGTCGCACCGGCCGACCGGCCCGCGGCGGTCGACGGGGACGCGCTCGCCCGGGAGATCGCGGGCCGCGGCTGCGTACTGCTGCGCAACGCGATACGCGACGAGGCCCCGGTCCTGCCGCTGGACGCCGCAGCCGTGCACGGCGGCGTCGCGCTGATCGGCGCCGCGGCGCGCGAACCGCGCATCCTGGGCGGCGGATCCGCGCAGGTCTTCCCCGGGCACGTGGTCCCGCTGCTCGACGCGTTGCGGGACACGCTGCCCGCAGGCGTACGGCTCGGATATGCGGTCGGCGCCGACCCCAGCGAGGAACTGGCTCCCGCCGCGGCGGGGTTCGCGCTGCGGGCGGTGGCCCGAGCCGCCGATGGGCGCGAACTCGGCTCGGAGGCACTCCCGTCGGGGCAGCTCCAGTGGTTCGGCGAGCTGCCGCCCGGCGTCGACTACGACGAGCTGCACTCCGTCGAGGTGTGCGGCACCTTCACCCCCGCGGTCGACGGCGACCACCGCTTCGGCACCCGCGGAACCGGCGCCTTCACCCTCACCGTCGCGGGCCGCACCCTCTACGACGGCCCCCAGTTCGACCCGCACAGCGACCCCTTCGAGGCCTTCTTCGGTACGCCGACGCAGCGCGGCACGGTACGCCTCGCGGCGGGCGAGCCGGTGCCGGTGAGCCTGCTGCACCTGCCGCCCAAGGCCGTGGAACTGCCCGTCCCGGCGGTCGGGTTCAGCCTGCTGCACGGCGAACCCGAGCGGGACGAGGAGGAGTTGCTGACCGAGGCCGTCGCGGCGGCGCGGGCCGCGTACACGGCGGTCGTGGTGGTCGGCACCACCGAGCGCGTCGAGTCCGAGGGCTTCGACCGGCGGGACCTGCGGCTGCCGGGGCGGCAGGACGAACTCGTAGCCCGGGTCGCCGCGGCCAACCCGCGGACCGTGGTCATCGTCAACTCCGGCGCCCCGGTGGAGCTTCCGTGGCGCGACGAGGTCGCGGCGGTGCTCGTGTGCTGGTTCCCCGGCCAGGAGGGCGGCGCCGCCCTCGCGGACATCCTGCTCGGCGTGACCGAGCCGGGCGGGCGGCTCCCCACGACCTGGCCGGTCCGGCTCGCCGACGCGCCCGTCACCGAGGTGACGCCTCGCGCGGGTGTACTGGCCTACGACGAAGGGGTCCTCGTCGGCTACCGGGCCTGGCGGCGCCCCGGCGTCCCCGCCCCGGCGTATCCCTTCGGGCACGGGCTCGGCTACACCTCGTGGGCGTACGAGGAGCTGATCGCCCTGCCCGGGTCCGGCGAGGCGGAGCTGGCCTCGGTGACGGTCCGGGTCCGCAACGTCGGCCGCCGGGCCGGACGGGAGGTCGTCCAGCTCTACCTGACCGGGTCCGAGGCCGGTGCGCCCGCCGTCCTGGCCGGCTTCGCGCCGGTGTCGGCGGGGCCGGGGGAAGTGGCCGAGGCCGTCGTCCCGCTGGCGCGGCGGGCCGTCTCGACGTGGTCCGACGGCGCGTGGCGGCTGGCGCCGGGGCCGTATGACCTGGCGGTCGGGCCTTTGACGGTACGCATTCCCTAGCCGGGTGCTCCGGGGGCCCCGCGCCCTGCCTCTCCGGGCGGGTCCGGGGACCTTCCCCCCCGGGGCGGGTGGCCGGTCGCGCGGTTTCCCGCGCCCCTCCGGGGCTCGGCCTCTGGCGCAGAGGGCGAGCTCTTCGGGGGTGCGGGGAACCGCGCGCGGGTGTGGAGTCCGTCACCGTGCTCAGACCGAGGCGAGTTCCGGGGC
>NZ_JAJSYW010000171.1:0-15563 GCF_036815005.1 Streptomyces sp. IBSBF 2435
CGGTGGGGGTGCGGGGTGTGGTGGCGGGGGTGTTGCCGGAGTACATGGTGCCGGCGGCGGTTGTGGTGGTGGACGGGTTGGTGCTGACGGCGAACGGGAAGGTCGATCGGCGGGCGCTGCCTGTTCCTGATTACGGTGCGGGTGCGGTGGGGGGTGCGCCGGGCAGTGCGCTGGAGGCGGAGTTGTGCGGGTTGTTCGCCGAGGTGCTGGGGGTGGCCGGGGTGGGGGTTCGGGACAGCTTCTTCGATCTGGGCGGGCATTCGCTTTTGGCGACGCGGTTGATCGCGCGTATCCGGTCGCAGCTCGGGCGTGACCTGACCGTCCGCGACCTCTTCGACCACCCCACCGTCCAGGGGCTCGGCCCGCGGCTCACCGAACCCGGATCCCACCGACCGCGCCTGCGCCGTATGCGTCCGGCGGCAGGCGGAAGCGGCACTGAACCCGTATCGAGTGAACGAGAGTGAGAGTCCAGCCCATGCTCAATGAGTCAGAGATCGCCCAGTTCAAGCGCGACGGTGTCCTCGTGCGTCCGAACCTGTTCGCGCCCGACGAGGTGGCGGCGCTGCTCGCCGCCTTCGACCGGGACGCCGGCACCTCGGGTGACCACCGCATCGTCGAGCCCGCGAGCCAGGAGGTGCGCGCCCTGTACGCGTCGCACCGGCGGCAGCCCGAATACGCCTCGCTCGCCCGCTCGCCGAGGCTGGTGGGACCGGCCAGGCAACTGCTGGGGCCGGAGGTCTACCTGTACCAGTTCAAGATCAACGCCAAGCCGGCCCACGGCGGCGACGGCTGGGCGTGGCACCAGGACTACGTCGCCTGGCGGATCGCGGACCGGCTGCGGTCACCCAGCCTGGTCAACGCCGTGCTGTTCCTCGACGACATCACCGAGACCAACGGCCCGATCGCGTTCGTCGCCGGGTCGCACGCGGACGGTTTGATCCGGGACCGGCGCAGCGACCGGCAGCGGTCCAGCCAGCACCTCGACCCCGACGACATAGCCCTCTCCCCGCAGGACCTCGAATCCCTCCTGGACAGGCACGAGTTGGTCACCCCCACCTGCGCCGCGGGGACGGTCGTCCTGTTCCACCCCGAGATCGTGCACGGCTCCTCGCCCAACCTGTCGCCCTTCGCCCGCCGGGTCGCCATCGCCACCTACAACGATGTCCACAACCTGCCGCGCCCCGCGGGGGAGCCCCGCCCCGAGTACCTGGTGTGCCGGGACACCCGCCCCCTGCCCATCGAGGAGGACCGGCCCATAGTGGACAGCGGGGCCGCGGCACGCTGACGCTCCGGCCGCCGTCTTCCGGACCGCCCGGGAGAAAGAGAACAAGGAGGGGAATCTGTGACCACCGCCCGCGCCGTCGTCCTGGAGGACTTCACCGACCCGCCGCACGTCGCCTCGTTCGACGTGCCGCCGCCCACTCCCGGCGGCCTCACCGTGGCCTGCCGATACGCCGGCATCTGCGGGACCGATCTGCACCTGGCCAGCGGCCACCTGGACGTCCCCACACCGCTGGTGCTCGGCCACGAGGGACTGGGCACCGTCCACGCGCTCGGCGACGGCACGGACCGGGACACCGGCGGCGACCCGCTCGCCGTCGGCGACACCGTCATGTGGGCCTCGTCCATCGCCTGCCACACCTGCCACGCCTGCCGGGTCCTGCGCGAGCCGACCCTGTGCACGGCCCGGCAGACCTACGGCGTCAACAGGCCGACCAGCGAGGCGTCCCCGCTGCGCGGGTCCTGGGCGGACTTCATCAGCCTCGAACCGGGCACCACCGTGATCAAGCTGCCGGCCGGGACCGACCCGGTGGCCGCCATGGCCTTCGCGTGCGCGGGCCCGACGATGGTCCACGCGCTCGGGGAGCGCCGCCCGGTGCGGCTCGGGGAGACGGTGGTCGTCCAGGGCAGCGGACCGGTGGGCCTGGCCGCCGCCGCCCTGGCCCAACTCGCGGGAGCGCACGTCATCGTGGTCGGCGGTCCCGCGGCGCGGCTGGCCACCGCCCGCGCCGCCCGCATCGGCGACGAGCACATCGACGTCGTGGAGTCCGGTGACGTCCAGGGAGCGCTGGCGGCGGTGCTCGACCTCACCGAGGGCCGGGGGGCGGACCTGGTCATCGAGTGCGCCGGAGTGCCGGACGCGGTGGAGCAGGGGACGCGGATGGCCCGGCGCGGCGGCTCCTACCTCATCGTCGGCCAGTACACCGACAGCGGCAACACCTCGTTCAACCCGCACCAGATCGTGCACCGGCAACTGGACCTGGTCGGCTCCTGGGCGTTCACCGGCACCCACCTCGCCGAGTACATCCGCCTCCTGCCCGCGCTGACCGAGCGGTTCGGCCTGCGCTCGCTCGTGACCGCCTTCCCGCTGGACGACGTCCGGCACGCGATGCGGAGCGTCCGCGACGGCGCGGTGCTGAAGGCCGTCCTGACACCTTGACCGCTGACGCCCGACGGCCGGGGCCGCCGGCGCCGTGAGCGCCCGCGGGCCGCCGCCCGTCCGGCCCCCGGACCCGTGACCGACGAAAGGAAGACATCCAGTGCTGTCGTCCGCAGACATCGACTTCTACGAGGAGCACGGCTACCTGGTGCTGCCCGGCCAGTTCTCGGCGGCGGAGAGCGAACTCCTCCTCGGCGAGACCCGCCGGCTGTCACAACTCGACATCCCCCAGCGGATACTGGAGAGCGACGGCGAGCAGGTGCGGTCGGTGTACGCCGTCCACCAGCACAGCGACGCCTTCGACCGCTTCACCCGCGATCCGCGCAATCTCGAACCCGCCCGTGAACTGCTCGGCGGGGACGTCTACATCCACCAGACGCAGCTCAACCCCAAGGCCCCCTTCCAGGGCGACGTCTGGGAGTGGCACCAGGACTACCTCTACTGGCAGCGGGACGACGGCATGGCCGAGCCGCGCGCGCTGAACGTCTCGGTCTTCCTCGACGAGGTCACCGAGTTCAACGGTCCGATCTTCGTCATGCCGGGCTCCCACCGGCTGGCCCTGGACGACGAGACGCGTACGCACCAGGACGGCTGGGAGAACACCCTGACGGCGGACATCCGCCACAAGATCACCCCGGACACGCTGAGCCGGCTCGCGGACCGTCTCGGCCTGGTGTCCATCAAGGGCGACCCGGGCACCACGGTCGTCTTCGACGGGCGCCTGCTGCACTGCTCGCCGCCGAACCTGTCGGGCAACCCGCGGTCGGTGATCTTCATCCGCTACAACAGCGTGGACAACCCGCTGCGCGAGGTGCCCGCACCGCGGCCGGAGTGGCTGGCCTCCCGCGACCCCCGTCCGCTCGGGGCGCTGTCCCACCCGTTCGCCGACGCCGACGCGGCCGGCTGACCCGGGGGACGGCCGCGCGCCGGGCGGGTCCGCCGGCCCCGCGCGTCCCGGCGGTGACGCGGAGGCCCGCCGCGCGACCGCGGTTCCTCCAGCGGCCTTCGGCTGTTCGCCGTCCGTACGGCGGATGTGCGTCCCGCGTTGGCGCCGTGGGCCGAACCTTCTCCAGGCGTCCCGCTGTTGGAGCCGGACGTGCCGAGCCGACGAAAGGCACCCACGTTGCGCGCTCACGGTTCTTTGTCCGCACGGGTCACCGGTCTGTCCGCCTTCACCGCCAGTGCCGCGCTGGTGGTGGCCGCGGCGGGGATGGCCGCTCCCGCCCACGCGGCCGGTTACGGGACGCCCACCCTCACGCTGTCCGCGTCGTACCTGTCGGGCGCGGTCGGCGCCACCGGGGACCCGACGGTGACGGTGGCCGTCGCGCAGAGCGGGGCCGACGCCTCGGCGCTGACCGTGGCGGCGTCCAAGAGCAGCAAGACGTCGGTCGCCGACACCGGCGACGTCGCGGTGAGCGGCAGCGGCGGCACCCGTACGCTCGCGGTCACCGCGCACACCCGCGGCTACACCGACCTGACCGTCAAGGTCACCGGGCTCGGCGGCAAGACCGCCACCAAGACGCTGCACTACGCGGCCTCGCCCGCCGTGCAGTTCGCCGTACAGACCCGCTACCTGACCGGCGCCAGCGACGCGTCGGCCGCGGTGGACGTCGGCGGCGGCTACACCGTGGTCGCCAACGACGAGGACAACACCCTGCGGCTCTACAACGGTGCCGTCTCCGGCGCGCCGGTGAAGACCTGGGACCTGGACTCCGCACTCGACGCCGACAAGGAGGTCGACATCGAGGCGGGCACCCGGGTCGGCAACACCATCTACTGGACCGGCTCGCTCGGCAACAACAAGGACGGCGAGTACAAGGCCGACCGCAACACCGTCTTCACCACCACCGTCTCCGGCTCCGGCGCGTCCACCGCGCTGACCTTCGGCAAGGCCTACCACAAGCTGCGCGACGACCTGGTGGCCTGGGACAAGGCCAACGGCAACCGCTACGGCTTCGCGGCGGGCACCAAGGACGGCGAGATCCCCAAGGAGATCGACGGATTCAACGTCGAGGGCCTGGAATTCGCCCCCGGCTCCACCACCACCGCCTACATCGGCTTCCGCGCCCCCCTGACGCCGGCCCGGACCGGCGGCAAGGCGCTGATCGTGCCGGTCACCAACATGGACAAGGTCGTCACCGGCACCAAGGCCGCCTTCGGTACCCCGATCGAGCTGGACCTCGGCGGCCTGTCCATCCGCGACCTCCGCAAGAACGCCGCCGACCAGTATCTGATCGTGGCCGGTTCCTGGGCCGCGGACGACAACAGCGACCCGTACGCCCTCTACTCCTGGGACGGCGTCGCGGGCCACGCGCCGGTCAGGAAGCTCGACCTGCCGACCACCGACGCGGGCGGCTGGGAGGCCGCGGTCACCGTGCCCGATCTGAACCAGGCCGGCGCGCAGGTGCAGCTGATCACCGACGACGGCGACGCCGACCTCTACGGCGACGGCACCCAGGCCAAGGACCTCGACCACCCCGAGTGGCAGAAGTCCCGCGCCACCTGGTTCACGGTGAACTGACCGCCCCCGGGATCCCGTTCCGCCCCCCGCCGCCGAACCCGGCGGCGGAGGGCGCGCCCTGGCGGAGCCGCCCCCCAAGGCCGCCGCCTCGCCGTACGCGCGGGTCAGGGTATTTGCAGCAGGTCGCTGAGGGCGGCGGGCCTGACGATCATGCAGTCGTGACCGCTCTCCAGTTCGTGGACGCGCGACGGCTCGCCGTTGGGCTGGGCCGCCGGGACCGGCCGCCGGGTGACGCCCGCGGGCACGTTGCCGACGCAGAGGATGTGGGACCGGGGGATCAGGGCCGCCGCGGGGCTGTCCATCTCGACCGGCTGCCGGAAGCACAGCACCGACTCGTCGGTGAGCGTGCTCCTCAGCCACGCGGTGTCGCCGGGGTCGGTGACGCCGAACAGGCCGAGCGGGGCGGGGTGCTCCGGCAGCGGCGGAATGCGCCAGGGCTCGGCGGTGGCGGCGGCGCCGTCGATCAGCGCCTGCGTCAGCGGCATGACGTCGATGGCGTTCTCGCCGTGCACCGGCACCATCGCGTCGACGTACACCAGACGCGAGACGCGCTCCGGGATCCGGTTCGCCACGCCGGAGATGACCATTCCCGCGTAGCTGTGCCCGACGAGCACGACCTCGCCCAGGTCCTGTTCGAGGACGAGGCCGGCGATGTCGTCGACGTGGGTGGTGAGCCCGACCTCGGGGCCGAGCAGGTGCGCGGTGCTCCCGCGGCCGGTGAGGTCGGGTGCGTGGACCCGGTGGCCCCGGGCGGTGAGCAGCGCGGCGACGCGCTCCCAGGACCGTCCGTCGTGCCAGGCACCGTGGACGAGGACGTAGGTGGTCGGGCTGGGCATGGGTGTGCCTCCGTGGAGCGGACGTGGATCTGCCGACAGGCGAAGGGCGGGCCGGGAACGCGGGGGTCCGGCCGGTTCGCCGCGTACCGTCGACAGTAGGGATCCGACAGGTACCTCTCGGTACCCTTCGGATCCATGAGCCTCCGCCCAGGAACCGTCTTCCTCGCCGACTGCCCCGCCCGGCTGGCCATCGAGGTCATCGCCAGCAAATGGGCCGTGGTCACCCTGTTCGCCCTGAGCGACGGCCCGCTGCGGCACGGCGAACTGGCCGAGCTGATCGGCGGCGTCTCCCGCAAGGTCCTCACCCAGACGCTGCGCCGCCTCCAGGCCAGCGGACTCGTCGAACGGCGCGCCTACCGCGAAGCGCCGCCGCGCGTCGAATACCGCCTGACCGAGCTGGGCGGCACGCTCACGGAGCCCATCTCGGCCCTGACCGCCTGGGCGAGATCCCACGGCGAGGCGATCGCCACCTTCCACGAGCGGGCGGGCGGGTCCGCTCCCGGGCCGGCCGGAGGGCGTTGACGTGCGGCGCCGGTGATCGTACTGTTTTTGACGGCATCGAGTGTCAGCGTCAAGCCCTGGCTTGCTGACCGGCAACCCTCCACCGCGGCGGGGTGCTCCAGGTGAAAGCCCGGCAGGGTCACCGACCCGGCAAGCGCGGCATCCCGCACCCTGGGCGGGCGCGTGCCCGCCGGTCCGAGCGTCCCCGCTGTCCGGATCGAGGGGCGAACATCGTATGAGCATCCCCGGCATCTCCTCGTTGGCCTTTCTCACCCCCGCGGACACCGGACCGGCGTCCGTCCCGGCCTGACCCGGAGGACCAGGAGAGCCGGGGGACACGACACCCGACCGCGAGAACCCGACCGCGAGAACCGGTGACCCGGAGAACCGGGACCCCGGGGAGACGACCGGGGGCGGCCCCGACCGGCGGCCGGAACACCGGACCAGCGCACAGCGAAAGGCAGGCACATCGTCATGGCACGCCGAGTGGTGGTCGTCGGGGGCGGGGTGATGGGCTCCTCAGCAGCCTGGCACCTGGCGTCCCGGGGCGACGAGGTCGTCCTGCTGGAGCAGTTCACGCCGGGACACGACCGGGGCAGCTCGTACGGCAGCTCCCGGATCTTCCGGCTGGCCTACGCCGACCCCTTCTACGTCGGCCTGGCGGTGCGGGCGCTGCCGCTGTGGCAGCGGCTGGAGGAGGAGGCCGAGGCGGAGGTGCTGACGCTGAACGGCGTGGTCGACCACGGCCCCGCCGCGACCGTCCGCCGGTTGGAGGACGTCCTGGGCGCGGCGGGCCGTCCGACCCTCGCGCTGACGCCCGCCGAGGTGGCCGAGCGGTGGCCGGGGCTGCGGGCCGACACCGCGGCGCTGTTCCACCCGGAAGCCGGCCGACTACACGCCGACCGGGCCGTCGCCGCCTTCCAGACCGCCGCCCGCAAGCGCGGCGCGCAGGTCAGGCACGGGGTGAAGGTCGCCCGGGTGACCGTCCGCGGTACGGGCGCCGACGTCGTCACCGCCGAGGAGGAGGTCATCGCCGCGGACGCCGTGGTGGTCGCCGTCGGCGGCTGGACGCCGCAGTTCCCGGCCCCGGGCAACGAGGGGCTGCCCGCGCTGCGGGTCACCGCGGAGCAGCCCGCCCACTTCCCGGCAGCGGACGCGCTGGAGTGGCCGAGCTTCATCCACCACGGCGGGGCCGGGCTGCCCGAGGGGTCCGGGATCTACGGGCTGGGCAGCGTCGACGGCGTGAAGGCCGGCTTCCACGGCATCGGCCCGGTGGTGGACCCG
Source organism: Streptomyces sp. IBSBF 2435 (assembly GCF_036815005.1). Taxonomy (NCBI): domain Bacteria; kingdom Bacillati; phylum Actinomycetota; class Actinomycetes; order Kitasatosporales; family Streptomycetaceae; genus Streptomyces; species Streptomyces sp. IBSBF 2435. Next base: position 7,583 of record NZ_JAJSYW010000171.1, read on the forward strand.
GAGCGGGACGAGCGCGTCATCGACCCGGTGGTGCTGCGGAACCTCCAGGAGTACGCGGAGCGCTGGCTGCCCGGCGCGGACCATGCGCACCCGACCACGAAGACCTGCCTCTACACGACGACCCCCGACCACGACTTCGTCATCGACCGCAGCGGACCGTGCACCGTACTGGCCGGGTTCTCCGGTCACGGCTTCAAGTTCGCGTCGGCGGTCGGGGAGCTGGCCGCCGACCTGGTGGCGGGACGGCCGGGCCCCGACCGGTTCGCCAGGACCCGCTTCTGACCGCGCCCGGGCCCGGGCGGGGTGGCGAGCGGTGGCGGTGACGTGTCCGGCCCGCCCGGCGCGGGCACCGCCGTTGACGGCGCCGCACGCGGTTGCGAAAGTTGTCGCAACATCGGTCGCGTCGACGTCGTCCCGGAGGGCGGTTCCCCATGGTGAGCGGTACGCACAGCGCATCGGCCCGCGACGAACTGGCCTCGTACGCCATCGGGCTGGCCGACGCGCTGCCGCCGTACGCCAGCCCCGGCGGGGCCCGGATCCGGCTCGGCGTCAACATCGCGCACCACGACGACACCGCCGCCGACCTGGAGGGATACGCCCGGCCGCTGTGGGGCCTGGCCCCGCTGGCGGCCGGCGGCGGCGCCTTCGCGCACTGGGACCTGTGGGCCCGGGGCCTGGCGGCCGGCACCGACCCCGGGCACCCCGAATACTGGGGCGCCCCCGAGGACATCGACCAGCGCACCGTGGAGTCCGCCGCCCTCGGCTTCGCCCTGGCCCTGGCGCCCGACAAGATCTGGGACCCGCTCACCGGCACGGAAAAGGACCGGGCCGGCGCCTGGCTGGCCCGCTTCCTCCACGCCCGCACCCCGGAGAACAACTGGAACTTCTTCCCCGTCATGGTCTCCCTCGGCCTCGACCGGGTCGGCTACGCCCACGACCGCGACGCCCGGCACGCCCGCCTGGACCGGCTGGAGACCTACGCGCTCGCCGACGGCTGGTACCGCGACGGCCGCACCGAGCAGCGCGACTACTACATCCCGTGGGCCATGCACTTCTACGGCCTGGTCTACGCCGCCCTCGCCGGCGACGAGGACCCCGCGCGCGCGGCCCGCTTCCGGGAGCGGGCCGGCGACTTCGCGCTCGGCTTCCGGCACTGGTTCGCCGCCGACGGCTCCGCGGTGCCGTACGGGCGCAGCCTCGTCTACCGCTTCGCCCAGGGCTCCTTCTGGGGCGCGCTCGGCTACGCCGGGGTCGACACGCTGCCCGCGGGCGAGGTCAAGGGGCTGCTGATGCGGCACGTGCGCTGGTGGCGCGAGCGGTCCGCGGCGACCTCGCCCGGCGGCCTGCTGAGCATCGGCTACGGCTATCCGCAGCCGGGCGTCGCCGAGCAGTACAACGGCCCCGCGTCGCCGTACTGGGCGATGAAGGCCTTCCTGCCGCTGGCGCTGCCCGGGGGGCACCCCTTCTGGACGGCGCCCGAGCAGCCGCTGCCCGACCTGCCCGACACCCTCGTGCAGCCGCCCGCGGGGGCCGTGCTGCTGCGCTCCGGCGGTGACGTCACCCTGCTCAGCGGGCGCCAGCACAACACCTGGGCGCGGGGCGGTCCGGCGAAGTACGCGAAATTCGCCTACTCCACCCGCTTCGGTTTCAGCCTGCCCGCCGGTGAACTCGGCCTGGTCCACGGGGCGTACGACTCGACGCTCGCCCTCAGCGACGACGAGGGCGAGCCGGTGCACTTCCGGGTGCGCGAGACCAGCGAGGACCCCGCCGCGACGGGCTCCACCGGCACGGGCTCCAACGGCTCCGCGGACGGCGGCGGGATCGAGGAGGCCGGCACCGTCCGCAGCACCTGGCGGCCGTGGGCCGACGTGGAGATCACCACGTGGCTGACCGCCGCCGCGCCCTGGCACCTGCGCACCCACCGCATCCGCACCGGGCGGGCGCTGCACACCGCCGAGGGCGGCTTCGCCGTCGACCGCGACGGCGGCCTGGCCGCCCGGGAGGAGGACACGGGGCGGGCGCTGGCCGTCAGCGCCGGCGGCGACCTCAGCGGACTGCGGGATCTGGCGGCCCCCGGCCCCGGGAGCGGCGCGGCGCGGGAAGGGCGCGTGATCGACCTGCTGCCCGGCACCAACGTGCTGGCCCGCCGCACCGCCCTGCCGACCCTGCTGACCCGCCTCCCGCCCGGCGAGCACTGGCTGCGCTGCGCCGTCCTCGGCGCGGGCCCGGCGGGGGCGGCCGGCTGGCAGGACGCCCCGCCGGCGCCCCGGTACTGACCGCTCAGGCGTCCAGCGGGTGCCCGGTCGTGTCGTCCACATGGGCGGGGATCTCGTCGTGGCGGTCGCCGACCGTCAGGGTGCCGGTCGGCTCGGGGACCAGGACCGACGCGCCCGACGGCGACGACGGCCGGTGCCCGGTCCCGCGGGGGACGGTGAAGACCGAACCCCGGGGGAGCAGCACCGCACGCTCGGCCGCCGCGTCCGGCAGAGCGCCTTCGGGCCCGCGCAGGCCGCTCCCGGCCCAGGCGCGGCGGCGGATTGCGCGGCGGCGCCCCGGCGCGGCAAGGTGGCCGGATGAGCGGTGCGGGGGAGGCGCGGCGGCGCGCGTCGGAGGCGCACGGGGCCGCGACAGGGGTACGCCAGCGCATCGCCGTGCTGCTGCCCGTGGCGCTCGCGGCGGATCCGCCGTGGGCGGCGGGGCCGCTGCCGTTCGAGGTCGGTCCGCGGGTCGCCGACGCCGACGGCAGGCGGGGGCTGTTCACCTCCGCCGCCGCGCGGGCGCTGTACGACCGCCGGTGGCATCTGCGGATGTCGCGGGCGGAAGGGCCGCTGCGGCTCGACGGCATGGAGCTGCTGCGTACCCCCACCGCCAGGTCGCCGGAACGCGCCCTGGCCGTGCTGCACTTCACCGTCGCCGACGGCACACCGGTGCTGCCGCTGCTGCGGGCCGTCAGCCACCGGCGGCAGGCCGGGCCCGACCCGCTCGGCGGGGCCATGGCGCCGGCCGCGCTGCTCGACGGCGTCGCCGACACCGCCGCGCCCGCGGGCCCTTTCGCCCTCTCGCGGCCCTACACCGTGACCTTCCTGACCCCGGGGCCCGCTCTCGGCCCGCTCGCGCTGCGGGACCCGGACACCGGCGAACTCCCGGCCGGGGCCGATGACTTCCTGCGCTCGCTGGCGTCCCGCTCGGTGCCCGACGACCTCCCGCTCGCCCCGGAGGCGCTGCCGGAACTGCGGGCCGCGGTCCGGCGGATATCGGCGGACTGGAGCGCGCTCGTGCTCCGCCAGGGCGCCGCCTTCCTCGGCCACCGGCCCGACACCGGCGCCGGCGACTTCTACGACTGGGCCGAGTACAACGCCCGTACGGTCTACCTCGACGCGCTGCTGCTCGGCACCGCCCAGCGCGACCGCATCGACGAACTCACCGACGACCTGTCCGCGGTCTTCGAGGGCCCGGGCCTGGCCCGCAGGGTCGCCGCCCTCGAACAGCACATCGCGCTCTTCCGCAGCACCTTGTGGCGCCAGCACCTCAGCGCCCACGGCCCGGCCAACGACCTGCTCGTCGCCTTCCAGGCCAAGCACCGGCTGCCCGAGCGCTTCGAGCAGATCCTCGCGGAGGCCGCGGACTACGCGCGGCTCGTACAGACCCAGGAGAGCCAGCAGATCGCTGGCGCGCTCGGCGTACTGACCGTGCTCGGGCTGCCGCTCGGCACCGCCCTGTCCGTCCTCCAGGTGCTCGGCGACTCCCACCCCTGGCACCTGGCCCTCGCGCTGGGCGCCTCGCTCGCCGCGACCGCCGCCGCGCTCACCACCCGCTACGGCCGCCTCGTGGTGTCCTCGCTGCGCGGCGGCGCACGGCGCCGCTGAGGGCGCACGGTCCGGCCGCGGAGGACCGGGAGTAGGCTCAAGCCGAGGTCACGGGGGGTACGGGATGCGGGAAGTCACCGGCGAGGCCGAACTGCGGGAACTGATCGGGGAGCCGACCGCCCGTGTCGCGGGCAAGGTGCGGCGCGAACTGGACGCGCTGGACCGGGCGTGGCTGGCGGCCACGCCTTTCCTGCTGATGGCCACCTCGGCGGCGGACGGTTCGTGCGACGTGTCGCCCAAGGGCGACCCCGCCGGCTTTACGCTGGTGCTGGACGAGCGGACGATCGCGGTGCCGGAACGGCCGGGCAACCGCAGAGCCGACGGTTTCCGCAACATCCTCGGCAATCCGCACGTCGGGCTGATCTTCCTGATCCCCGGGCGCGGCGACACGCTGCGGATCAACGGGCGGGCCCGGCTGGTGCGGGAGGCGGACTTCTTCGACCGTATGACCGTCGAGGGCCACCGGCCGCCGCTGGCGGTGCTGGTGGACATCGACGAGGTCTTCTACCACTGCTCGAAGGCGTTCCTGCGCAGCGCGCTGTGGAAGCCGGAGCGCTGGCAGCCGGACGCGGCTCCGTCCCGGGCGCGGATCGCGCAGGGGCAGGAGCGCCAGGACCAGGATCTCGCGGAGCTGGAGGCGTACTACGGCCCCGGTTACGGCCAGGATCTCTACAGCTGACCTCGACCGGGGCCGTACGTACGGCGGTCCGGTCAGTTGTGGCTGTGCAGGGCCGCGTTCAGGCCGCCCCACGAGCCGGTGCGCTGGAGGACCTCCACCTTGCCGGTGGTGGAGTTGCGGCGGAAGAGCAGGTTGTCGGCGCCGGACAGTTCGACGGCCTTGACGATCTGACCGTCGGGCAGCGTCACCCGGGTGCCGGCGGTGACGTAGAGGCCGGCCTCCACGACGCAGTCGTTGCCGAGCGCGATCCCCAGGCCCGACTCGGCGCCGAGCAGGCAGCGTTCGCCGACCGAGACGATCTGGCTGCCGCCGCCGGACAGCGTGCCCATGATGGACGCGCCGCCGCCGATGTCGGAGCCGTCGCCGATCACCACGCCCTGCGAGATGCGGCCCTCGACCATGGAGGTGCCCAGCGTGCCGGCGTTGAAGTTGCAGAAGCCCTCGTGCATCACGGTGGTGCCCTCGGCGAGGTGCGCGCCGAGCCGGACGCGGCCCGCGTCGGCGATACGGACCCCTGCCGGGGCGACGTAGTCCGTCATCCGGGGGAATTTGTCGACACCGTGGACAGCCAGGTGCAGGCCCTCGGCGCGGGCCGCGAGGCGGGCGGCGCCGAGATTGGCCACCGGGACCGGGCCGATCGAGGTCCAGGCGACGTTCGCCAGCACGCCGAACAGGCCTTCCAGATTCTGCTCGTTCGGGCGGACCAGGCGGTGGCTGAGCAGGTGCAGCCGCAGATACGCGTCGTGCGCGTCGAGCGGCTTGTCGTCGGTGGACGCGATGGCGGTACGGACGGCGACCACCTCGACACCGCGGCGCGGGTCGGGACCCAGCACGGCCGGGGCCGCGCTCCCCAGGGCCTGCGCGGCCTCCTCGGCGGTCAGCCGCGCGGTGCCCGCGGGGCCCGGCTCCGCGGCGAGCTGCGGGGCGGGGTACCAGGTGTCGAGCACGGTGCCGTCGTCGGCGACGGTCGCAAGTCCGACGCCGATGGCGCCGGAGGCACGGGAGTCATTCATACGCATGACGCTAACGCGTCCCCGCGCGCCCCGCGCACCCGGCCCGCCGCGGCGGCGCGCGGGGCCTGGCCGCCGCGGGAACGGCGTTCGTTCCCGGTGGACGGCCCGCTCGCCCCCGAGCCCTTCCCGCCGGGCGGCCCGCTCGCGTCCGCGAGCCTTCCCCGGCGCCGGCGGACCGCCGCGGGCCGGGGAGCCGGCCGGTCGCTACAGGGAGGCCTTGATGCGGCGGGGGGCGTCGAGGAGCCGGCTGAGGCCGCGGACCAGGGCGGGGGGCTGGTCGCTGTCGTCGGCGGAGACGTGGAGCACGTAGTAGACCTGCTCGATGGACGGCGGTCCGACCGCCAGGATCCGCAGGGCTGCCTGGTGGGCGGTCGCCTGGCCGGTGCGTACGAGGTAGGCGGCGGCCATCGAGCCGGTGCGGCCGACGCCGGCGCCGCAGTGGACGAACACCGGGCCCGGCGAGCGGCGGACGACGGCGACGAAGTCGGCGACCTGCTTCTCTGTGGGGGTCTGGCCGTCGCGGATCGGCAGCCGGACCGCGGTGAGGCCCGCCTGCGCGGGGCGCGACAGCTCCGCGGCCGACAGGTCCTCGGCCCGCAGGTCGACCACGGTGCGCACGCCCTGCCGGGCGAGTTCGCGGTAGCCGGCCGCCGTGGGCGCCGACCCGCGCCAGACCTTGGTGTCGACCTGGAGGTAGTGGTGGATGCCCGCCGCGGTGTGCCGGCCGCCCGAGGAGTCGTGCCGGGCCCAGCCGGACAGCGCGAGCATGCCGCCGGCCGAGCCGGCCCACAGCACGCCGTATCCGAGCAGGCAGCAGACCAGGGACCGGGAGAGCTGGCCGAGGAGTCGGCGGCCGGTGACGGGCGGGCGGCTGACCGGGAGGAGGTCGGACGCGCGCAGGACGGCAGTGGGGGCCGGTGAGGGGGACGACAAGCGCTGTTCACCACCTGGGCGTGAGCCGGGGACGGGGGCGCCGCGGCCTTCTGCACGCGGCGGCCGTCCCAGCAGACTACCTGTCAGCGCCGGGCGCCCGGCCCGCCGGAGCCGTCAGTGGGCGCGGTCGGCGTTCCCGTCGCCCAGCACGGTCGCGGTCGCCCGGTTGGCCATCGCGTCCGAGAGGCAGCCGCGCAGCCGCATCATGTCGTGCGAACTGAGCGCCGGGCGGACCACGGCAGCGTAGACCGCGCCGGAGAGCCTGCCCAGGCTCGCCGCCGGATTGTCGACGGCCGTCGAGCGGCGGCAGCTCTCCCACAGGTCCTGCGCGGCGAGTTGGCGGGCGGTGTCATCGCTGGTGCCGTGCACCTCGATCTGGAAGACGACGATGCTGGCGGCGGCGTTCGGCCGGGACTCGGCGCGGGTCTCGGTGGCGTCGGACAGCGCTCGGACGCCGAAGACCAGCAGCGCCACAGCGGCCACCGCGCCGAAGGAGGCGGCCACGGCCCGCAGCGGCCGGGCCCGCGGGACGGCCGGACGGTCCTCCAGCTGCGGCAGCGGCCCGCGGACGCCGCCCGCCGGGGCGGCCAGCGGGGCCAGCCGGCCGGCGAGGCGGCGTTCGGCGCCGGGGCGGGCGGTGACCGCGGCGATCCGCTGGATCACCCAGGCCAGGCCCGACAGCGCCGCGCCGGTCACCATCAGCACCGGGACGAAGACGAAGGTGCGGCCGGCGCCGTCCCGCGGATCGCCGCCGAGCCAGCGGAAGGCGTGCACCGACTGCTCCTCGCGGGAGTGCTCCAGCCGCCGCCTGATCTCCTCGACGCGCGTGTCGGCCTCGGTGAGCCGCTGTTCGATGCGGCCCATCCGGCCGAGCATCACCACCAGGACCAGGAAGCCCTCGACGGCGAGCAGCAGCACACCGCAGACGATGGCGCGCTGCCACTCCCAGCGGTAGAGGTAGATCACCAGGTAGACGGCGGCGGCCACCAGGCACAGGCCGCCGAAGAGGTAGCTGATGTACTTCATGCCGCTGCCTCCTTGCCGGCGGCGGTCATCGCCCCGGGCTGCTCCTGTGCGGCCGGCCCCGCGGGCCGCTCACCGGGCGCGGCCGGCGCCGCGACCTGCTCGACGGCGCCCGTGCCGCCGTCCACCCGCAGCCGGGTGCCGGGCGGGAAGCGGTCCGGCGCGCCGGGCACCCCGACGACGGTGGGCACCCCGTACTCGCGGGCCAGCACGGCCAGATGGGACAGCACGCTGCCGGTCTCGGCCACCATGCCGGACAGCTCGGGCAGCAGCGGCGCGAGCGCGGGGGACAGCGACCGTACGACGAGCACCGCGCCTGGCGGCCGGTCGCCCTCGCCGTGCCAGGCGGTCCCGGTGCCCTGGCCGCCGCCGGGGGCCCGGGGCCCGGGGGGGGGGGGGGGGGGGCCCGCCCCACGGCTTCCGCACGACACAATGGCCCCATGACGGATGCCCTCGCAGACCCGCAC
>NZ_JAJSYW010000172.1:0-15627 GCF_036815005.1 Streptomyces sp. IBSBF 2435
CCTCCACTCCGACCCCGCCGTCTCCCCCCTCCTCCTCGCCCTCCGCATCTCCGCGACATCCCTCCTCCCACCCGCGCCGGCCAGCTCCGACCAGGCGGGAGCGCCGCCAGCCCCGGGGGAGCCGACCGCGCCGGACCTCGCCGAGCTGTCGGGCACGCCGGAGGCGGGCCAGCCGGGCGGGTCGCCCGAGGACGCTTCTTCCGCGTCCTCCCGGGGTTCCGGGGGGGGGGGGGCGCGGGCGCCCCCCCCCCCCCCCCGCCCCGCGCGGGGGNCCCCCCCCCCCCCCCCCCCCCCCCCCCCCCCCCCCCCCCCCCCCCCCCCGGGAGCCGGGCGGAGCTGGTCTGCCGGCAGGCGTACTCCCCGGGGAGCCGGGCACGGGGCAGCCGGACCCGCCCGAGGACCTTTCCTCTGCGCTGAGCCGCTCCGCGCAGGCGGGAGCGCCGCCAGCCCCGGGGAAGCCGGACGAGTCGGCCGGAGACGTTTTCTCCGCGTCCTCCCGGGGATCGGGGATGTCGTCCGCGCGGAGGCTTCCCGGGGAGCCGGATGCCGCCGGCCCGCCGGCGGACGTGCCACCCGGGGTGCCGGGCGCGGAGAAGCCGGGCGGGTCGCCCGAGAACGCTTCTTCCGCCTCCTTCCGGGGATCGGGGATGTCGTCCGCGCGGAGGCTTCCCGGGGAGCCCGGGGGCGTGGCGGAGGCAGGCGGTCCCGGAGCGGCCGGGGGGATCAGGGTCGGCGTCGAGGACGCGCTGACCCTGTTGGCGTCGCCGCTCGGCGGCATGGACGCCGCTGACCTGCGCCGCCTGGGCAGGGCCCTGCGCGAGGAGGAGCGCACGGCGGGCGTGGCAGTGCCGCGCCCGTCGGACGTGCTGATCGCCGAAGCCGTCGCCCAGCCGGAACGCCTCGTCGCCCACGACCTGTCCTACGCCCGCGGCGCCCGCCGCGTCGGCGCGCTGCTGCGGGCGGCCCGCGACACCCTGGCCGACGGCGGCACCGCCGAGGACGCCCTGTGGGCGCTGTGGAACGGCACCCCGTGGGCGGCCCGCCTGGAACGCGCCGCCCTGCGCGGCGGCGCCGCGGGCCGCAACGCCGACCGCGACCTCGACGCGGTGTGCGCGCTGTTCGAGACCGCCGCCCGCGCGGAGGAGCGCACCGGCGGACGCGGCGCCCTGAACCTCCTGGAGGAGCTGTCGGCCCACGACATCGCGGCCGACACGCTCGGCGGCCGTACCGTACGGCCGGACGCCGTCCAGCTGATGACCGCCCACCGCGCCAAGGGCCTGGAGTGGCGCCTCGTGGTGGTCGCGGGTGTGCAGGAGGGCGTATGGCCCGACCTGCGCCGCCGCGGCTCGCTCCTGGAGGCGGACCGGATCGGCAGGGACGGCATCGCCCCGCCGCTGGGCCAGGGCGCGCTGCTGGCCGAGGAGCGCCGGCTCTTCTACGTGGCGGCGACCCGCGCCGGCGAACGCCTGCTGGTCACCGCGGTGAAGTCCGCGGTGGACGACGGCGACCAGCCGTCCCGCTTCCTGACCGAGCTGGGCGTCGAGCCGCAGGACGTGACGCACCGCCCGCGCCGCCCGCTGGCGGTCTCCGCGCTGGTCGCGGAGCTGCGCGCGACCACCGTCGACCCGGCCGTCTCGCCCGCGCTGCGCGAGGCCGCGGCCCGCCGGCTGGCCCGGCTGGCGGCGCTGACGGACGACGGCCACCCGCTCGTACCGGCCGCGCACCCGGACCGCTGGTGGGGCCTGTACGAGCCGACCGCCTCGGCCGTACCGCTGCGGGACCGGGACCAGCCGGTGGCGCTGTCCGGCAGCGCCCTGGACCAGCTGGCCAACACCTGCGCCCTGCAGTGGTTCCTGGGCCGCGAGGTGAAGGCCGAGCCGTCCGCGACCGCCGCCCAGGGCTTCGGCAATGTCGTGCACGTGCTGGCCGACGAGGTCGCCTCGGGCCGCGCGCCGGCCGACCTCGACGTCCTGATGGCCCGGCTGGACTCGGTCTGGGACGCGCTCGCCTTCGACGCGCCCTGGAAGTCCCGGCAGGAGAAGGACAACGCCCGCGCCGCCCTCGAACGCTTCCTGCGCTGGCACGTCATGGAGCGCGGCCGTACCCCCGTCGCCACCGAGCACGACTTCGACGTCACCCTTGCCGCTGGCGAGGCGCGGATCCGTATCCGCGGCAGTATGGACCGGGTCGAGACCGACGCGCAGGGCGCGGCCTATGTCGTCGACTTCAAGACCGGCCGCAGCAAGCCGACCGCCGCCGAGGTGGCCCACCACCCGCAGCTCGCGGTCTACCAACTGGCCGTCCGCGAGGGCGCCGTCGACCCGCTGTTCGGCGGACAGCCCCCGGCCGCGGGCGGCGCGGAACTGGTGCAGCTGCGGCTCGGCGCGACCCGGCGCGAGGGCGGCGGGACCCTACCCGCGGTGCAGCGCCAGGAGCCGCTGGAGGGGGAGTGGGCGGAGGAGCTGCTGGCGACCGCGGCGGGCCGGGTGCTCGATGAGCGCTTCACCCCGGCGGCGGGCCAGCACTGCACCCATTGCGCCTTCCGAGCCGCCTGCACGGCCCGCCCCGAGGGGCGGCACGTCGTGGAATGACCGCGCCGCCCGCGGAATGACGGAGCCGCCCGAAGCCGCCGGGCATTGCCGCGCCGGTACCCGGACCGGCACCGAAATTGTCAGCGACCGACGCTATGTTTGCCGTACAACCAGGGGGTTGGGGGATACGCGTCCGACGCGCGTACGGACAGCCGCGGATCGAGGGGGACGGGCCGATGCCGGCCAGCAGCAGGATCCTGGTGGCGATATGCGCCGCCGCCGCGGCAGCCGCCGCACTCAGCGCGTGCGGGGGTGACGACCGCGGGGACTCGTCCGCCCCGCTGCTCGCCCCCGCCGCGACCACCTCGTCCAAGGCCGAGCCCTACGCCGACCTGTCCGCACGCGAGCTGCTGGACCGCGCGGAGACGGGCATGCGGGACTCCGGCGCCATGACCGTGGATCTGACCGGCACGGATGAGGGCGCGGCCATGCACGTCAAGGCGGCCCTCACCACGGAGGGCAGGTGCGCGGTCGCGGCGAGCGTCGACGGCGACACCTTCCAGATCATCGGCACCGGCGCGGGCGCCTACGTCAAGGGCGACGCCGGCTTCTGGCGCGACAACGCGAGCGACGGCGCCGACGGCGACACCGCCGCCGACCGGCTGGCCGGGAAATGGGCCAGGCTCTCGGAGCAGGAATTCACCGACAGCGGTCTGGACTACTTCTGCGTCCTGGACGAACTGCTGGACGACATGACGTCCGACGACGACAAGGGCACGCTCACCAAGAACCTGCCGACCACGCTCGACGGCAAGCCGGTGATCCCCCTGGTCCACACCACCTCGGACGGCACGACCACGATCTACGTCTCGACCGGCGACACGCCCTACGTCGTCAAGTCGGAGAGCACCGGCGGGGATTCGCCCGACGTGGGTCTCTACAGCGACTTCGGTAAGCCGCCGCACATTGCCGCGCCGCCGCCCTCGCTCACCGTCGACCCCGGTGACCTGGGCGGAGACCAGGACGGCGGCGGATTCCGCGTCTGACCCGGCGCGGCCCGGCCCGCGCCACCGGTGTCGGCGAGTGCGGATAGCCTCCATGGGGTGGCAACCCGCATCACTTCGCCCGGACAGCTCGCCGAGCTGCTGGGCATCCCGTTCACCCCGGAGCAGACGGCGTGCATCACCGCGCCGCTGGCGCCGGGCGTGATCGTGGCCGGAGCGGGTTCCGGCAAGACGACGGTGATGGCCGCCCGGGTGGTGTGGCTGGTCGGCACGGGACAGGTTGCGCCCGAGCAGGTGCTCGGCCTGACCTTCACCAACAAGGCCGCGGCCGAACTGTCGGAAAGGGTGCGCAAGGCGCTGGCGCAGGCCGGCATCACCGACCGCGACCTGTACGGCCCGGGGCCGGACCCGGGCGCGGACCGGGACACCGCCCCCGGCGCGGACCCCGGGCAGCCCGCGGCGGGCGACCCGCAGATCTCCACCTACCACGCCTTCGCCGGGCAGCTGCTCAAGGACCACGGCATGCGGATCGGCCTGGAACCCTCCGCCAGGCTGCTGGCCGACGCGACCCGCTACCAGCTCGCCGCGAAGGTGCTGCGGGCCGCCCCGGGGCCGTATCCGGCGCTCACCAAGGGCCTGCCGACGCTGGTCGGCGACCTGCTCGCGCTGGCCGGCGAGCTGGCCGAGCACCTGGTGCCGGCCGAACGGCTGCGCGCGCACGACACCCGGCTCGCCGCCGAACTGTCCGCGCTCGACCCGGCCAAGCGCGGCTACGCGTGGGTCAGGGACGTGCGCCAGGCGGTCGCCGCCCGGCGCGACCTGGCGGAGCTGGCCGCGGCCTATCGCGACGACAAGCGGCGCCGCGACCTGCTGGACTTCGGCGACCAGATCGAGCTGTCCGCGCGGCTCGCGCAGACCAGGCCTGAGGTCGGGGCGCTGCTGCGCGAGCAGTACCGGGTGGTGCTGCTCGACGAGTACCAGGACACCTCGGTCGCCCAGCGGCTGCTGCTCGCCGGGCTGTTCGGCGCGCGCAGCGGGCACCCGGTGACCGCGGTCGGCGACCCCTGCCAGGCCATTTACGGCTGGCGCGGCGCCTCGGTCGCCAATCTCGACGACTTCCCGCGGCATTTCGCGCACCCCGACGGGCGGCCCGCCGACCGCTACTCGCTCAGCGAGAACCGCCGCTCCGGCGGCCGGCTGCTCGACCTGGCCAATACCCTCGCCGCCGAGCTGCGCGCCCGCCACGAGGGCGTCGAGGCCCTGCGGCCCGCCCCCGGGGCCGAACGGGCGGGGCAGGTACGCTGCGCCCTGCTGCCGACCCAGCAGGACGAGACGGCCTGGCTCGCCGACTCGATCGCCCACCTGGTGCGTACCGGCACACCCCCGGGCGGGATCGCGGTGCTGTGCCGTACGGCTGCGCGCTTCCCCGAGATCCATGCCGCACTCGTCGCCCGGGAGGTGCCGGTGGAGGTGGTGGGCCTGTCCGGGCTGCTGCACCTGCCGGAGGTCGCGGACCTGGTGGCGGTGTGCGAGGTGCTGCACGACCCGACCGCGAACGCCGCGCTCGTACGCCTGCTGACCGGTCCGCGCTGGCGGATCGGCCCCCGCGACCTGGCCCTGCTCGGCCGCCGCGCCCGGCTGCTCGTACGCTACGGGGCCGCCGACGCCGACGGCCGCGACCCGCTGGCGGCGGCTGTGGAGGGCGTGGACCCGGCCGAGGTGGTCTCGCTCGCGGACGCGCTGGAGACCTTCCTTGACGCCGACCCGGACGACGGGCTGCCCTTTTCGGCCGAGGCGCGGGTGCGGTTCGCGCGCCTGGCGGTGGAGATCAGGGAGCTGCGCAGGGCACTGGCCGACCCGCTGATGGATGTCCTGCACCGGGTGCTGGCCGCCACCGGTCTTGAGGTCGAGCTGTCCGCGTCCCCGCACGCGCTGGCCGCCCGCCGCCGCGAGACCCTGACGTCCTTCCTGGACGTGGCCGCCGGTTTCGCAGCCCTGGACGGCGAGGCGACGCTGCTGGCCTTCCTCGGCTTCCTGCACACGGCGGCGCAATACGAGAAGGGGCTGGACAGTTCGCTGCCGGGTGGCGAGAACACGGTCAAGGTGCTGACCGCGCACAAGTCCAAGGGCCTGGAGTGGGACGTGGTGGTCGTGCCCGGCCTTGTCGCCAAGGGCTTCCCGAGCGAGCGGGGCCGCGAATTGTGGCCGGCCAACGCCAAGGTGCTGCCGCACGGACTGCGCGGCGACGCGGCGACGCTGCCCGATGTGCCGGAGTGGACGCGGGCCGGGCTGGACGGCTTCCGCGACGCGATGAAGGAGCACCAGCGCATCGAGGAACTGCGGCTCGGCTACGTCACCTTCACCCGGCCCCGCTCCCTGCTGCTGGGCTCGGGACACTGGTGGGGGCCGACACAGAAGGCGCCGTTCGGCCCCTCGGTCTTCCTCGACGCCCTGCGCGAGCACTGCGAGGCGGGGCACGGCGAGATCGAGGCGTGGGCGGAGCAGCCCGCCGAGGGCGAGACCAATCCGGCGCTGGACGCGGTCCAGGAACCCCCGTGGCCGCTGCCGCTCGACCCGGTGGCGCTGCGCAGGCGGCGGTGGGCGGCGCGGACGGTGCTGGCGTACACGGAGCACGAGACGGAGGCCGGTGAGGCGGCGGCGCACGCGGGCGCTGCCTGGGCGGAATCCGGGATCCCCGGTGCGCGGGCCGAATCCGCGGCAATGGATGCGGCGGGCGGTCCCGACGGCTCTGACGGTCCCGACGGCTCGGGCACGGCGGCCGGCGACCTCGATCCCGCGGAGGCCAGGCTCGTCGCGTCCTGGGACCGTGACCTGGACGCGCTGGCCGGCGAGCTGCGCAGGGCGCGGGCCACCGTACGGGACGTGCCGCTGCCCGCGACGCTCACCGCGAGCCAGCTGATGCGGCTGGCCAGCGACCCGGAAGGGCTGGCCCGCGAACTGGCCCGCCCGCTGCCCCGCCCGCCGGCTCCCGCGGCCCGGCGCGGCACCCGCTTCCACGCCTGGGTCGAGTCCCGCTTCGACGTCCGCCCGCTGTTCGGCCCCGAGGAGCTGCCGGGGATCGAGGGCGGCGACGACATCGCGGACGAGGCGGACCTGGCGGCGCTCAAGGAGGCCTTCCTGCGTACCTCCTACGCCGACCGCACCCCCTACCGCGTCGAGGTGCCGGTGCACCTCACCCTGGGCGGCCGGGTCGTCAGAGGCCGCATCGACGCGGTCTATCGCGACGCCGCCGCACAAGGTGGCGGCGGTGCACAAGGTGGCGGCGCGGACACGTACGAGATCGTCGACTGGAAGACCGGCCGCAGCCCGGCCGCATCCGCGGATCCGCTCCAGCTGGCGATCTACCGGCTGGCGTGGGCGGAGCTGGAGGGCGTCCCGCTCCACCGGGTCGGCGCCGCCTTCCTGTTCGTCCGCACCGGCGAGCTGGTCCGCCCCGCGGCCCTGCCGGGCCGCGCGGAGCTCGAACGGCTGCTGGCCGCCGACGGCTGACCGGCACGCGCGGCACGACCGGGCGCCGCGCGGACCCGTGCCAGGACGAGGCGGCTGCCGGGCTAGGCTGCACATGACGCGCTCCGCCTCGGACGACGCGGCGTATCCATACCGTCACCGGGAATTTCCCTGCCCGCCGGCGGTTGGCACCGGGTGGACGACAAGGTGGTGCGCCTGCGCCAGTGGCCCACCCCGTACTTTCCTGGAGATGGAAGCAGCCTTGACCGGACTCGACGCGACGGACCGACCGCTGACCCTCACCCACGCGGGAGTGGACCGCGCCGCGCACCACCGTCAGGACGAGGCGTGGCTCGCCGCCGCGTGGAGCCACCCGACGACGAGGGTGTTCGTGGTCTCCGGCGGACAGGTGCTGGTCGAGGACGGGCCCGACGGCCGTACCGAACTCGTGATGACCCCGGCGTTCGACGCGCCGGAGACCGAGATGCACCGCTACTTCCTCGGCATCGCGCCGGACGGCGTGCGCTACTTCGCGCTCCAGAAGGACGCGCTGCCCGGCCGGATGGACGGCGCGGCGAGGGCCGCGGGCCTGCGCGAGGTCGGCGGACTGCTGTCACCGCTCGAAGCGGGGCTCATGGTGCACGCGGTGGCGCTGGAGAACTGGCAGCGCATGCACCGCTTCTGCTCCCGCTGCGGCGAACGCACCGTCATCGCCGCCGCGGGCCATATCCGCCGCTGCCCGGCCTGCCTGACCGAGCACTACCCGCGGACCGACCCCGCGGTGATCATGCTGGTCACCGATGACCAGGACCGCGCCCTGCTCGGCCGGCAGCTGCACTGGCCCGAGGGCCGCTTCTCGACGCTGGCCGGCTTCGTCGAGCCCGGCGAGTCGATCGAGCAGGCGGTGCGCCGCGAGGTCGCCGAGGAGGTCGGCGTGACCGTGGGCGACGACGTCGTCTACGTGGCCAGCCAGCCCTGGCCCTTCCCCTCCAGCCTGATGCTGGGCTTCAACGCCCGCGCGGTCTCGTCGGCCATCACGGTCGACGGCGAGGAGATCCACGAGGCCCGCTGGTTCTCCCGGGACGAACTGCGCGCCGCCTTCGCCTCGGGCGAGGTGCTGCCCCCGTTCGGCATCTCGATCGCGGCCCGCCTGATCGAGAACTGGTACGGCGCCCCGCTGCCGCGCCCGTAGGGCCGGCCGCGGGGCCGTCGCGGAAGCGGCTACGCGCCCAGCGCCTGCTTGACCTGCGCGAGGCTCGGATTGGTCATCACGACCTCCGCGCCGCCGCCCGCGGGCACGATCTGCACGGTCGGGACGGTCTGGTTGCCGCCGTTCGCCTCCTCGACGAACTTCACGAACTCGGGCCGCTCCTCGATGTTGATCTCGGAGTACGCGATGCCCTCGCGGTCCATCTGGCTCTTGAGCCGGCGGCAGTAGCCGCACCAGCTGGTGCTGTACATGGTCACGGTGCCCGGCATCGGTGTTCGCTCCTCGTCGCGAGACAATCTGGCACCAGCACAACACCCGCCCGCGGGCCCGCATTCCGCGGCTGCCTGTGGATAACTTTCCCGGGCTGTCGGCGAGACCTGGCAGAGTGGCGGTTGTGACTGCGACAACCCACGACTCGCTCTTCCCCGCGGTGCCCGACTCCCCGGACGCGGTGCTCGACGGCCTCGACCCCGAGCAGCGCGCCGTCGCGACGGCCCTGCGCGGCCCGGTGTGCGTGCTGGCCGGGGCCGGCACCGGCAAGACCCGTGCGATCACCCACCGGATCGCCTACGGGGTGCGGGCCGGCATGCTCCAGCCGGCCAGCGTGCTCGCGGTCACCTTCACCGCGCGGGCGGCCGGCGAGATGCGCGGGCGGCTGCGGCAGCTCGGCGCGGGCGGTGTGCAGGCCCGTACCTTCCACTCGGCGGCGCTGCGCCAGCTGCAGTATTTCTGGCCGCGCGCGATCGGCGGCGAGATGCCCCGGCTGCTGGAGCGCAAGATCCAGCTGGTCGCCGAGGCGGGCGCGCGCTGCCGTATCCGGCTGGACCGCAATGAGCTGCGGGATGTGACCGGGGAGATCGAGTGGTGCAAGGTCACCCAGACGGTGCCCGAGGACTATCCGGCGGTGGCCGCCAAGAACGGGCGCGACGTGCCGCGCGACCCGGCCGAGGTGGCGCGGATCTACACCACGTACGAACAGCTCAAGCGGGACCGCGGGGTGATCGACTTCGAGGATGTGCTGCTGCTGACGGTCGGCGTGCTCCAGGACCGGCCCGATGTGGCCGACACGGTCCGCTCGCAGTATCAGCATTTCGTGGTGGACGAGTATCAGGACGTCAGCCCGCTCCAGCAGCGGCTGCTGGAGCTGTGGCTCGGCGGCCGGGACGACCTGTGCGTGGTCGGCGACGCCTCGCAGACCATCTACTCCTTCACCGGCGCCACCCCGGACTTCCTGCTGGGCTTCAGGACCCGCTATCCGGGGGCCACCGTGGTGAAGCTGGTCCGCGACTACCGCTCGACCCCGCAGGTGGTGGGCCTGGCCAACGGGCTGCTCGGCCAGGCCCGCGGCCAGGCGGCGGCGCACCGCCTTGAGCTGATCTCGCAGCGCGAGCCCGGCCCCGAGCCGTCGTACGCGGAGTACGCGGACGAGCCCGCCGAGGCCGAGGGCGCGGCCCGGCGGATCAAGGAGCTGATCGGCTCCGGCGTGCGCCCCAGCGAGATCGCGGTGCTCTACCGGATCAACGCCCAGTCGGAGGTCTACGAGCAGGCGCTCGCCGACGCCGGGGTGCCGTATCAGCTGCGCGGCGCCGAGCGGTTCTTCGAGCGGCCCGAGGTGCGCGAGGCGGGGCTGCTGCTGCGCGGCGCGGCCAGGGCGTCGGCCGACCCGCAGGACGCGGCCGACACCGTGCCGCAGCAGGTGCGGGCGGTGCTCAGCTCACGCGGCTGGGCCTCGGAGCCGCCCACCGGATCCGGCGCCGTCAGGGACCGCTGGGAGTCGCTGGCCGCGCTGGTGCGGCTGTCGGAGGACTTCACCGCGGCCCGGCCCGAGGCCACCCTCGGCGATTTCGTGGCCGAACTGGACGAGCGGGCCAACGCGCAGCACGCGCCGACCGTGGAGGGCGTCACCCTGGCGTCGCTGCACGCGGCCAAGGGCCTGGAGTGGGACGCGGTCTTCGTGGTCGGCCTGACCGAGGGCACCTTGCCGATCACCTTCGCCAAGACCGACGAGCAGGTCGAGGAGGAGCGCCGGCTGCTCTACGTCGGCGTCACCCGGGCGCGGCTGCACCTCGGGCTGTCCTGGGCGCTGTCCCGCTCACCCGGCGGGCGGGGCGGCCGGCGGCCGTCCCGCTTCCTGGACGGGCTGCGGCCCGGCTCCGCGCCCCGCGGCGCCCGGGGCACGGGCGGCGCCGGCGCGGGCGGGGTGGAGCGCGGCTCCGGCGGGCGCAAGCGGCGCGGCCCGGTGCTGTGCCGGGTGTGCGGGCGCACGCTGTCCGACCCGGGCGAGATCAAGCTGATGCGCTGCGAGGACTGCCCCTCGGACCTGGACGAGGCGCTCTACGACCGGCTGCGGGTCTGGCGCACGACCCAGGCCAAGGCGCTCGGCCAGCCCGCCTACTGCGTGTTCACCGACCGGACGCTGCTGGCCATCGCCGAGGTCCGGCCGGAGGGCGCCGGCGAGCTGTCGTCGATCCCCGGGGTCGGCGCGCGCAAGCTCGACAAGTTCGGCGCGGACGTGCTCGCGCTCTGCTCGGGCCAGGAACCCGGCGGCGGCCCCGACAGCGACCCGGACGGCGGCCTGGACGGTGACCCGGAGGGCGGCCTCGACGGCGGCTCGGCGCAGGAGCCCGGTGAGGGGCCGGAGGACGGTCCCGGAAAGGGGCGCGCGGAGGATCTGAAATCTTCTCAGGAAGAAGCCGAAAAATAGTTTGCGCATCCCGCGGAGGTCCCCATAGCCTTCACGAGCGCGGTTGAGAACGGCTCTTCCAAGAGCCCACCCGATCGTGATGTACTAGGCAAGTCCGGTCCAACGACCTTACGAGACGCCGAGAGGAGGCGAGCCCAATGACCAGCCAGCTGATCACCACCAAACTGACCGATCGTTCGGCGATCGCCACCTGCCCGCTCGGTATGTCTCTGCCCGCCACCGGTCTCGTTTCCTCCCTGCTCCCGGTTCTGCCGATCCGTGTGCGCAGTGAGCGACCGACCGAGGCGCCCGCGGTAGCGATGGCGGCGAAGGCGAAGGCGCATGCCTTTACCTCCGCGGCTGCGGCCAACGGCGCCGGCAACGGCAACGCCACGGGTGCAGAAGGCGCCAATGGCTCCGCGAACGGACAGCAGAAGACGCAGCAGTACGGCAAGTGGGCCTTCCGCGGGCTCGAACCCTGGAGTGATCCAGCCTGATAGCGCATCAGGTCGGCACCTTCAGGGCCGCGGAATCCCAGACCGGGATCCGCGGCCCTTCTGTTTTCCCCAGAAGACAGCGTCTCCACGGAGACACCACAGCAGACCGGCCGACCGGCCGACCCACAGACGAGGAACGAACACACCGTGCCTACCGCCCAGCACGCCCCGTCCGGACCCACGCCCGACCTGAGTCGCCCTCCCGCACAGCCCCCGGAGACCACCTTGCTGCCCCTCACCGAGCTTGACGACGAGATCGAGCGCCTCGGCGTACCCGTCCCCTGCCGTACCTACGACCCGGAGGTCTTCTTCGCCGAGTCGCCGGCGGACGTCGAGTACGCCAAGTCCCTCTGCCAGACCTGTCCGGTCCGCGAGGCCTGCCTGGCCGGCGCCAAGGACCGCCGCGAGCCCTGGGGCGTCTGGGGCGGCGAGCTGTTCATCCAGGGCGTCGTCGTGCCCCGCAAGCGGCCGCGTGGCCGCCCGCGTAAGGACGCGGTTGCGGCATGAACGCCAGGAAGCTCAGGACTCCGGGAACGATCGACCGTCCCCTCCGCCACGACCCGATGAATCAGGCCCCGATGACACCCTTCCGCACCGAGCAGACCGCACGTACTCCCGACGCGATGGCGTCGCACCAGAACAGGACCCAGGAAATGCAACTCATGCCAGAAGCTCTGGCCCGTGCCCATATGCAACAGCGGCTCTACGAGGCCGAGCACGAACGCAGGGCGACCCGGCTGATCGCCGCCCGGCGGCTCCAGCGGCGCGCCGAGCGCGCGTCGCTGCGGGCCCGGCGGGCACTCGCCCTGGCCGTGATGCAGTAGGCATCAGGCCGCGACAGCACTGAGCACAGCACACCACCACCGCGGGGCCGGTCCAAAAGGAACGGCCCCGCGGTGCGTTATGCCGACCTATGCGGCAGGTGCGGAGGTATCGTCACCCAGTGGATCAGAAGAATGCTCAGACCACGACCACATGCGCCCGCTGCGGCACCACCCACGCCGGTCTGCCGCTGACGTGGACCTGCTCCGTCGAGAACGGCCGCCGCGTCTACTTCTGCGACGACTGCGCCCGGCGCCATCTGCGAAGCATCGAGAGCCGGCTGGACTCCGCCTGGTGGTAGCCCCGCGGGCCGCTCCTCAGGCGGACTCCGCGGTCCCCTCCGGGTCGAAGCCGGGCAGCCATTCCCGCAGCTCGGCCCGCATCCTTACGGTCGCGCCCAGCTGACAGAGCACTCCGACGGTGCTCAGTGTCACCCGGTGGATCAGCAGATACGACGGCGGCAGATTCAGCTGCTTGCCCAACTGGTGGGCCGGTGACCGCGGGTCGGCGATCCTGGCCGCCTGCGCCCGCATCCACGCCCGGTCGAAGGAGAACTCCTCGCGCCCGGCCGGCTCGATGATCGGCTTGAGATAGTCGAGCACCGCGTCCGAGTCGAGGGTGATCGTCGGCTTGACGAAGCCCTCCTTCCGCAGCATCGCGTGCACCTGCTCCGCGTCGCCGGCCAGCGCCAGCCGCAGGGCGGTGCCGATCGGCAGCGGTAGTCCGTCGGGCAGCCGGTCGACAGTGCCGAAGTCCAGCACCCCGAGCCGCCAGCCCGAGGCGGGCCCCTCGTCGGTCAGCAGCCGGAAATTGCCCGGGTGCGGGTCGGCGTGCAGCAGCCCGGTGCGGGCGGGGCCCGCGAACAGGAAGTGCGACAGCAGCTGGCCGGCCCGGTCGCGCATCTCGCGGCTGCCCCCGGCGATCACCTCCGACAGCGGCACCCCGTCCATCCACTCGGTGACCAGCACCTGGTCGGCCTGGTGCACCACGTCGGGCACCACGACATCCGGGTCCCCGGTGAACTCCACCGCGTGGACGTGCTGCGCCTCGGCCTCCAGCGCATAGTCCAGCTCCTCGGCGACCCGCGCGCGCAGCTCGGCGAGCAGCGGCTTGACGTCCATTCCGGGAATGAGCGGCCCGAACAGCCTGGCCACCCGGCCCAGCTGCGACAGATCCGACAGCAGCGCGTCCCCCGCGCCGGGATACTGCACCTTCACCGCGACCTTGCGCCCGTCGCTCCACACCGCCCGGTGCACCTGGCCGATCGACGCCGCCGCGGCCGGGACGTCCTCGAACTCGGTGAACAGCGAGCGCCAGTCCTTGCCCAGCCGTTCGGTCAGCACCCGGTGCACGGTGCGGGCCGGCATCGGCGGCGCCGCCTCCTGGAGCTTGGTCAGCGCGGCCCGATAGGGGCTCGCGACGTCCTCGGGCAGCGCGGACTCGAAAACCGACAGGGCCTGGCCGAACTTCATGGCCCCGCCCTTGAGCTCGCCCAGCACCTTGAACAGCTGCTCCGCGGTGCGCTCCTGCAGCTCGACCGCCACCTCGTCGGCGGGTCTGCCCCCGAGCCGCTTCCCGAGCCCGAGCGTGGCCCGCCCGGCGAAGCCCAGGGGGAGCGCCGCAAGCTTCGCGGTCCGGGTCACAGCCTTGCGCGGAAGATCAGACATGCGCCCCTCATTTCGCGTCGGTCACCTCGCCATTGTGCCCCTCCCCACCGAACCCCCGGTCAAGAGCGGGTCAGCATCCTTGGGGTGTCATATTTTTCTCCGTTCTGTCCATGATCCCGCGCCGGCCTGCGGACCGCCCCAGTTGATCGTCACGCTCCGTGGGTGGGTGACTCCTCCAGAATGCCCCATTCCTGCAGATCGGTGACCGGGTTATCCACAGGTTGTGGGCAATAGTCGTTCAATATGCGTAAGAAGCGAGGTGATTCCGATGCCAACCGGCCTGGGGACAGGACTTCCCGGACACCCAGCAGGTACCGTCGACAGCGTGTCCGCCGATCCCGCGCGAAATGTCGCCAGTGAACCCGCCCGCGGCCACCGGACGAGCGCGGTGGAAGTACGCCGCAGCGCCCGGCGGCGGCAGACGGTGTCCGCGTACCGCGACGGCGACCGCACGGTCGTCCTCATCCCGGCCCGGATGTCGGCCGCGGAGGAGCAGCGCTGGGTCGCGGTGATGCTGGAGAAGCTGGCCGCCCAGGAGAGCCGCCGGATGCCCGGCGACGACGAGCTGGCGGCCCGCGCGCAGCGCCTGGCGGAACAGTATCTGGCCGGCCGGGCGGTGCCCGACACCGTGCGCTGGGTGACCAACCAGAATTCCCGCTGGGGCTCCTGCACCCCTTCCGAGGCCAGCATCCGGCTCTCCCACCGTCTGCAGGGCATGCCCGAGTACGTCATCGACTACGTGCTGCTGCACGAGCTGGCGCATCTGCTGGTGCCGGGCCACGGGTCGGCCTTCTGGAAGCTGCTGGAAAGCTATCCGCGCACCGAGCGGGCCCGCGGCTTCCTGGAGGGCGTCGTCGCCGCGGACCGGCTGCCGCACCCGCCCGGCGGCAGGGACGGCCGCGAGGGGCGCGGCCTCGGGGACGGCCGGGGGACCCGGGACGGCAGGGAAAGCCGGGAAGACCGCGAGGTCCGCGACGTGCGCAACGGCGGAGCCGACCGCCAGGGCCGCGAGGTCCGGGGGGAATAGCCGCTGTCGGCACGACCGGTTAGCCTGTCGCAACGCACCAGCAGCGAGGACGGGATGGGGGCCGGTCGATCCATGGCCAGGGAATTCCAGCGTGGCCACAAGGCCAAGATCAGTGATCTGACCGCAGGGACTGATCTCTATGTCGGGGTGTCGATCGCGGGTCCCGGCCTGACGTTCGACATCAGCTGCTTCGGACTCGACGCGAAAGAAGAGCTGTCGGACGACCGCTACTTCATCTTCTTCAACCAGCCGAAGTCCCCCGAGGAGTCGATCCAGCTGCTCGGGGCGCAGTCCGGCGACACCGAGTCCTTCCGGGTCACCCTCGACCGCATCCCGGCCGCGGTGCAGCGGCTCTCCTTCACCGCCACCATTGACGGCGCGGGGCGGATGTCCCAGGTCGGCCCCGGATATCTGCGGATCGTCGCAGGCGGCGAGGAAGTTGCCAGGTACGCCTTCACCGGCGCGGAATTCAGCACCGAGCGGGCCGTCATGCTCGCCGACATCTATCTCAAGGACGTCTGGCGCTTCGCCGCGGTCGGGCAGGGCTTCGACGGCGGCCTGGCCGCGCTGCTGCAGAATTTCGGCGGCGAGGTCGCCGAGGAGGAGCCGGCGCCCCAGCAGGCCGCGGCGCCGGGATTCGCGCCCCCCGCGGGCGGTGCGCCCGTACCCGGATTCGCCCCGCCGCCCGGCGGACCGGCGCCCGCCCCCTCTTTCAGCG
>NZ_JAJSYW010000173.1:0-15304 GCF_036815005.1 Streptomyces sp. IBSBF 2435
GAATTTTACGTCCCCGCACCCCCCTCCTCTGCCGCACTGAGCACCTACGGGGGGCGCGCGGAACTGCGCTCCAAGCCGGCCCACAGCCGCGGCCAAGCCCGCACCGCAAACGGCGGCGGGGAACCGCGCGCCCCGCCTCGACGGGGCGGCAGGCGACACGCAGCAAGCGGCAAGCGTCGCAGCCCGGGAAGGGGCACCCTCAGCGCCGCAGGTCGGTCCCGTCCCCCAGGGACAGCAGGAGCGCCCGCAGCGCCGACGCGAGCTCGCCCCGGCTCGAAGCGGGGAGTCCTTCGAGAAGCCGGTGCTCGTTGGCCACATGCGCCGGCAGCGCCCGGTCGATCAGGTCCAGGCCGGCCGGGGTGAGGGCGACGTGCACGACCCGGGCGTCCTCCTCGCTGCGGGTCCGGCCGACCAGGCCACCGGCCTCAAGCCGGTCCAGCCGCTGGCTGATCGCGCCCGACGTGACCATCGACGTCCGCATGAGCTGCGCGGGGGTCAGCCGGTGCGGCGGGTCACTGCGCCGCAAGGTGGCGAGGACGTCGAAGGACGCCGCGTCGAGCCCGTACTCCGCGAAGACCTTGCGCAATTCCGCGTCGAGCAGGCGGGCGAGCCGCTTGAGCCGGCCGATCACGGCCATCGGTGAGACGTCCAGATCGGGCCGCCGCCTGGCCCACTGGTCGAGCACCAGGTCCACGTGATCCGCGTCGTTGGTCGGTTCCATGACCGCAGACTAGCCAATCTCTTAGCGCTGAGTTATTTTCTCTTAGTGCTAAGGAATCGAACAGGCGTCATCCTGCTGACCGCCCTGGCCCCCAGCGTCTGGGGGACCACGTACTACGTCACGACCCAGTACCTGCCGCCCGACCGCCCCCTGCTGGCCGGCGTCCTGCGGGCGCTTCCCGCGGGCCTGCTGCTGATGGCGGGCACCCGCCGGCTCCCGCACGGAGTGTGGTGGTGGCGCTCGCTGCTGCTCGGCATCCTGAACATCGGCGCCTTCTTCGCGCTGCTCTTCATCGCCGCCTACCGGCTGCCCGGCGGCGTCGCCGCCACGATCGGCGCGCTCCAGCCGCTGCTGGTCGCCGTGTTCTCCGCCGGGCTGCTCGGCGACCGCCTCACCGTGCGGACCGTGCTCACCGGCCTGACCGGGGTCGCGGGGGTGAGCCTGCTGGTGCTCCAGTCGGGCGCGCGGCTCGACGCCCTCGGCGTCCTGGCCGCGCTCGGCAGCGCGGTGGTGATGGCGACCGGCGTCGTCCTGAGCAAGCGCTGGCCCGCGCCCGCGCCGCTGCTGGCCACCACCGGGTGGCAACTGGTCGCCGGCGGGCTCGTCCTGCTGCCGGTAGCGCTGCTCGCCGAAGGCCCGCCGCCGTCCTCGCTGACCGCGGGGAATCTGCTCGGCTACGGTTACCTCGCGCTGATCGGCGCGGCGGCGGCGTACGCGCTGTGGTTCCGCGGGATACGCGAACTGCCGCCGACCAACGTCACTTTCCTCGGGCTGCTCAGCCCGGTCGTCGCCACCGTGGTCGGCTGGCTGGCGCTCGGCCAGCAGTTGACGGCGGTCCAGGCGCTGGGCGGCGCGCTCATCCTCGGCTCGCTCGTCGCCGCCCAACTGCGGCCCCTGCCCGCCCTTCCGCAGCCCGCCCGCACCTGATTGCGTACCTGACGCTGTACCTGATCCTGCACGTCGTCCCGCACCCGATACCGGACCTGAACCCGTACCCGATACCGGACGTGGTCCCGTACCGGACCCCTTACCCGGTACCGCACTTGAGGAGCCGCACCATGCGCATCACCGTCTTCGGAGCCGCCGGTGACGCCGGCCGCCGGATCGTCGCCGAGGGGCTGGCCCGCGGGCACCAGGTCGACGGCGTCGTGCGGTCCGCCGCCCGTACCGCCGAACTGCCCGCCGGCGCGCGCGGCCTGGTCGGGGACGCGCTGTCCTACGACTCGGTCCTCGGCCTGGTGGCCGACCGGGACCTGGTCATCACCGCGACCCGCCCCGCGCACGGCCGGGAGGCCGAACTCGTCACCGTCGCCGAGGTGATGCTCGCCGCGCTGGCGGCCGCCGGCGGACGGCTGCTGGTCGTCGGCGGGGCCGCCACGCTCACCCTGCCGGACGGCGGCACGGTCGCCGACGCGCCCGACTTCCCGGCGGGCTGGCGGCCGATCGCCGACGCCTGCGCCGGGCAGCTGGCCCGCTGCCGCGCGGCCACCGGCGTGGACTGGACCTACTTCAGCCCCGCCGCGGCGCTCTCCCCCGGTGAGCGCACCGGGCGCCACCGGCTGGGCGGCGACGCGCTGGTCGCCGACGCGGACGGCGTGTCCGCGCTGTCGTACGAGGACATGGCCGTGGTGCTGCTGGACGAGGCCGAGCAGCCCAGGCACCGGGGGCGGCGCTTCACGGCCGCTTACTGAAGCTGACCATCAGCCGGGCGGGGCCGCGCAGCACCACGCTGGGCCGCCAGCTGATCGGACCGGGCACCAGGGCCAGGCCGGGTGCCCGGTCGAGCAGGGCGGGGATCGCGACCCTGGCCTCCAGCCGGGCGAGCGGCGCCCCGAGGCAGTAGTGGATACCGTGGCCGAAGGCGATGTGCCCCTGCCCGGAGCGGCGGATGTCGAAGGTGTCCGGCTCGGCGAAGCGCTCCGGGTCGCGGTCGGCCGCCGCCAGCGCGACCAGTACGGACTCGCCGCGCCGGATCGCGGTGCCCGCGAGGGTGATCGGCTCCTTGGCGAAGCGCCAGGTCGTGGTCTCGGCCGGGCCGTCGTAGCGCAGCATCTCCTCGACGGCTCCGTCGATCAGCGCCGGGTCGGCGCGGAGCGCGGCGAGCTGGCCGGGGTGGCGGAGCAGGGCCAGGACGCCGTTGGCGATCAGGTTGACGGTGGTCTCGTGGCCGGCGGCCAGCAGCAGGAAGGCCATGCCGACCAGCTCGTCGGGCGAGAGCTGGTCGCCGTCCTCGTAGCGGGTCCTGATCAGCGCGCTCAGCAGGTCGTCGCGCGGGCCGCCGCAGCGCTTGTCCTCGATCAGCTCGGTCAGATACTCCGACATCGCCCCGAGCGCGACCTCCCCCGCCGCCGCGGTGCCGCTGATGATGTCGTTCGACCAGCGGCGGAAGGCGTCGCGGTCCAGGTCGGGGACGCCGAGCAGTTCGCAGATCACCGTCATGGGCAGCGGGAGGGCCAGCGCCTCCACGAGGTCGACGGTGTCGTGGCCGAGCGCCGCGTCCAGCAGGTCGTCGGTGATCTGCTGGACCCGGGGGAGCAGCGCCGCGACCCGGCGGGAGGTGAACTCCCGTGCCACCAGCCGGCGCAGCCGGGTGTGCCGGGGCGGGTCGGCCTCCAGCATGTTCGAGGTCACCGGGGAGTAGTCCATCCCCGGGGCGAGGCTGCGGAAGTCCTTGGCCAGCCGGGGGTCGGCGAGGGCCGCGCGGGCGGTGTCGTGGCCCACCACGAGCCAGGTCTCGCCGTCGGCGGTCCTGACCCGGTGGACCGGCCCCTCCGCCCGCAGGCGGGCGTAGGTCGGGTACGGGTCCTGGCCGAATGCCTCGGCGGTCAGATCCTCTACGTGGGCCATGTCGTCCCCCAGGCTCCTTCTTCTGCCCCTGCGGCGCGTTCCGGACCCCGTCCCCCGGCCGTTGGGCTAGGTCGGGTCCAGGAGGCGGTCGAGGAGGTCGGTCAGGCGTTTGGTGACCGTGGTGCGGTCGCCCTCGGTCAGGGCGGAGCCCATGCCGACGGCCACCGCGCCGGCGGCGACCCACTCGGGCGCCGCGGCCACCGTGATGCCGCCGATCGGGATGATCGCCGCCTGCGGCAGTATCGCGCGCAGGTCGGAGACCCAGCGCGGCGTCAGGGACGAGGCGGGGTAGAGCGTCAGCGCGTCCGCGCCCAGCTCCATCGCGCGGACCGCCTCGGTCGGGGTGGCGACCCCGGGGAAGACGGGCACCCCGTACCGGTGGCCGGTGCGCAGCACCTCCTCGTCCAGGTTCGGTGCCAGCAGGAAGCGCGCTCCCGCGTCGATGGCCATCCGCGCGGAGATCGCGTCGACGACCGTGCCGGCTCCGATCACCGCGTCGTCGCCGACCTCACGGACCAGGGTGGTGACGGCTTCCAGCGCGAAGGGCGTGGTGAGCGAGATCTCCAGGGTGGTGAGCCCGGCCGACAGCAGGGTGTCGGCGGTCGCCGCGGCCTGGTCGTAGCTCTCGCTCCGGATCGTGGCGAAGACCCGCTGCGCGAGGGCGGTCCTGGTGGTCTCCCAGCGGTACACGGAGGATCGCGGTCCTTCCTGACGGTGCTGCCCGGATGGTGCGGTGGGTGGGGACCGCGATCAGCACGCTACTCGCCGCGCACCCGCCCGCCGCCGGTCGATCGCGAGCTGTCACCGCACCGTGACATGAGAGGAGCATGAGAGGGAAGGGGCAGCCGCCCCGGGTCACCCGGAGTGCGTGGAGAACAGGCCACCGGTGGGGCCCTGCTTGTCGCCGCCCTGCGCCTTCTTGAGCGCGTTGGCCAGGCCTTCGATCGTCATGGACTGCAGGATCACCCGGCCGTTGCCCTCCAGGGTGGCGAGCGAGAGTCCCTCGCCGCCGAAGACCGCGTTCATGATGCCCTGCCGGTTGAGGCCGCCGACGCGCTGGACGCCGTACTGGACGCCCTCCTCGAAGGCGACGATGCAGCCGGTGTCGACCTCGATGCGACCGCCGAAGTCGGCGGGGTTCAGGTCGATGAAGTTGCCGGCGCCGGCGATGATCACGGTGCCGTGGCCGGTGAACTTCTCCAGGATGAAGCCCTCGCCGCCGCTCATGCCCTGCCGGCCGCCGGCGAAGGCGATGCCGAACTGCACGGTCTCCTCGGCGGCGACGAAGGCGTCCTTCTCGGCGAACCAGGCCCGCGACCCCGACAGTTCGAGCGCCCGCATCTCGCCGGGCAGCACCCCGGCGAAGCCGACCGTGCCCTCGCCGCCGGACGCGGTGAAGTACTGGAACGCCAGCGACTCCCCCGCCAGCGCCCGCTGGCCGACCTGCATGGCGGTGCCCATGGCCTGGCGCAGCATGCCGCCCATGCCGCCGACCCCGCCGCCCGGCTGGCCGCCGCCCGCGTTCCGGGCGCCGGGGCCGCCGAGGCGGGTCTCCATCGACACGTTGGCCGTCTTGAACAGGAACTTCCCGGCCTCGCAGTAGACGGTCTGGCCGGGGTTCAGGGTGCAGACGGCCATCTGCATGGCATTGCCGACGATCTCCTGCCGCAGGGTCACAGCGGAACTCCTTGGGACGTGCGCTACCGAATGGGGTGATACCGGCGCCGGTCGCGCCGTCCGGTCAACGTACCGCCCTGGCGATCCGGTTCCGCACCGTTCCGGACTCGCCGCCCCGTTCCGGGTCGGCCTGGGCGGGCAGGCTGAACGGGCGCTCGCCGCCGGTGTCGAGGAAGCGGGCCAGCGGCAGGGTGGCCGCGCCGACGGTGACCGCGTCGGCGCCGAGCCGGCCCAGCTCGATGGAGGTCTGGGCGCAGGGGTGGTGCAGGGCGTAGGCGGCGGCGACCTCGCGGACCATGGGCAGCACCCGGGGGCCGAGCATCAGCCCCGCCCAGCCGCCGATCACGATCCGGTGCGGGTTGAAGAGGTTGATCAGGTCGGCGATGCCGGCGCCCAGGTATTCGGCGGCCTCGGCGAGCAGCGCGTCGGCCTCCGGGTCGTGGTCGGCGGCGGCGATCAGCTTGGCGAGGCCGGTCTCCTCGCTGACGCCCGCGGGCGCGCTGGGCCAGCGGCCGAGCAGCGCCTCGGCTCCGACGTAGGCCTCCAGGCAGCCGCGCGAGCCGCAGCGGCAGGTACGGCCGCCGACCCGCAGGGTGGTGTGCCCCCACTCCCCGGCGCTGCTGCTGGCGCCGTGGTAGGGCTTGCCGTTGGTGACGACGCAGGCGCCGACGCCGGAGCCGATCAGCGCGATCACCACGTTGTCCGAGCCGCGTCCCGCGCCGAACCACATCTCGGCCTGGCCCAGGGTCTTGGCGCCGTTGTCGATGTAGAGCGGGAGCGCGGTGCCGGCCCGCAGCAGCCGGCCGAGCGGTACGGCGTCCCAGCCGATGGTCTGGCCGTGCACGACGATGCCGGAGCCGTCACCGGGGACGGCGCCCGGCTCGGTCTGGGCGACGATGCCGGGCACACCGATGCCGACGCCGAGCACCTCGCTGTCGTCGATGCCGGCCTCGCCGACGACCCTCTCGATGCCGTCGAGCGCGAGGCGCACGACGTGGTCGACGTCGTGGCCGCTGTCGGACAACGGCAGGTCAGCGGCGGCCCGTTCGGTCAGCGCGAGGTCGAACAGCTCGACCCTGACCCGGGTCTCGCCGACGTCCACGCCGACCACGTAGCCGTAGCCGGGGGCGACCTGGAGCAGGATCCGGGGGCGCCCTCCGTCGGACTCGACGGCGCCGGCCTCCTCGACCATGCCGTCCGCGATCAACTCTCCAACGACGTTACTGATCGACCCGGCGCTCAGACCCGTGTCCCGGCCCAGCTCCTGGCGGCTCAGGGGACCTTCGAAATACAAATGACGCAGAAGCGATGCACGGTTGCCGCGCCGCAGGTCACGAACGGTGCGCTTGCCTCGCTCAGCCATCTTGTGTCCCTCCCGGGGGGTCCGGCGTGAATCTATCGCTGCACAAGGTCTTGACGCCACCTTTTCTCACAAGTTAAATCACGCCCTGAATTAAGACACAGGCGCCGTTCACTTCCTGAAGCGATCCCACCCCTGAGAGGGAACCGTCATGCGCTCTTCCAGCACCTCCAGCAGACTCCTCGCGGCCACCGCCCTCGTGGCCGCGCTCGGTCTGACCCTCGCCGCGTGTGGCGGCGGCGACGATGACAGCAGCGGCAGCTCCGGCGGCAGCGGAAAGGCCGCCGACCCCGGCAGCCTCAAGGGCCAGACGATCACCTACTGGGCGAGCAACCAGGGCACCAGCCTGGACAACGACAAGCAGGTGCTCACCCCCGAGCTGGACAAGTTCACCGCCTCCACCGGCATCAAGGTCAAGCTCGAGGTCATCGGCTGGGCGGACCTTCTCAACCGCATCCTGGCGGCCACCACCTCCGGCCAGGGCCCCGACGTGCTGAACATCGGCAACACCTGGTCCGCCTCCCTCCAGGCCACCGGCGCCCTGCTGCCGTGGGACTCCACCGCGTTCTCCACCATCGGCGGCAAGGACCGCTTCGCCCCCGCCGCGATCGCCTCCGCCGGTGCGGCCGGCAAGGACCCGGCCGCGGTGCCGCTGTACTCGATGGCGTACGGCCTGTACTACAACAAGAAGATGTTCGCCGACGCGGGTATCGCGAACCCGCCGACCACCTGGGACGAGCTGGTCGCCGACGGCCAGAAGCTCACCAAGGACGGCCACTACGGCCTCGCGGTCGAGGGTGCCAACGGCGCCGAGAACATCCACCACGTCTTCACGCTCGCCAAGCAGCGCGGCGCCAGCTGGTTCGACGACAAGGGCGCGCCGACCTTCACCGGTCCGCAGCAGGTCGCCGCGGTCAAGCAGTACGTGGACTTCATCGCCAAGGACAAGATCGCGGCCAAGGGCAACGCCGAGTACGTCCAGAACCAGACCATCACCGACTTCGCCTCCGGCAAGGCCGCGATGATGATGTGGCAGTCGGCCGCGACCTCGATCAAGGCGCACGGCATGACGCCCGACCAGTACGGCGTGGTGCCGGTTCCGACGCAGACCGCGGGTGCCACCGGTGACGCCGGTGTGACGTCGATGGTCGCCGGTATCAACGTGGCCGTCTTCAACAGCACCAAGCACAAGGCCGCCGCCGAGGCGTTCGTGAAGTTCCTGACCAGCACGGACGAGCAGAAGATCCTCAACGGCAAGTACGGCTCGCTGCCGCCGGTCACCGAGGCGCAGAGCGACCCGGCCTTCCAGACCCCGGACCTGAAGGTGCTGGCCGGCGTGCTGCAGAAGTCCGCCGCCCCGCTGCCGCAGGTGGCCAACGAGAGCCAGTTCGAGAACCTGGTCGGTCCCGCCGTCAAGGACCTGTTCGCCGAGGCCGCCGCCGGCAAGGCCATCACGGACGACACCGTCAAGGCCGCGCTGGTCAAGGCGCAGCAGCAGATGCCCGCCTCGTAAGGATCGGCTCTCCTCCATGACTGCCACCGCCCCCCCGAGGCGCGCACCCGAAGCCGGCCCCGGCAGCGGCAAGACCGCTGCTGGGCGCCGGCTCCGGCCGCGTGTCGTCGAACGGCTCCGCCAAGGCGGACTGCCGTACCTACTCCTGCTGCCCGCCGTCCTCGTCGAACTGCTGATCCACATAGCGCCGATGTTCTTCGGCATCCTGATCAGCTTCAAGAACCTGACGCTGTTCTACATCCACCACTGGAACAGCGCCCCCTGGGCGGGCTTCGACAACTACAAGACCGCGGTTAAGATCCACCAGCCCATCGGCCAGGCGCTGCTGCACTCGTTCTGGGTGACGCTGTCGTACACCCTGCTGTCCGTGAGCATCTCCTGGCTGCTCGGGACCGCCGCGGCGATCCTGCTGCAGGACAAGTTCCGCGGCCGCGGCCTGATCCGCACGCTGTTCCTGGTGCCGTACGCGCTCCCCGCGTACGCGGCGCTGATCACCTGGACGTTCATGTTCCAGCAGGACACCGGCCTGGTGAACCACGTCCTGCACGACCAGTTGCACGTGACGTCGGACAAGTCGTTCTGGCTGATCGGCGACAACAGCTTCTGGGCCATGGTCGTGGTGTCGGTCTGGAAGTCCTGGCCGTTCGCCTTCCTGGCGCTGATGGCCGGTCTGCAGAACATCCCTCGCGAGCTGTACGAGGCCGCCGCGATGGACGGCGCCGGCGTCTGGCAGCAGATCAGGAAGATCACCATGCCGTCGCTGCGGCCGGTGAACCAGGTGATCGTCCTGGTGCTGTTCCTGTGGACCTTCAACGACTTCAACACCCCGTACGTGATGTTCGGTCAGAACCCGCCGCACCAGTCGGACCTGATCTCCATCCACATCTACCAGTCCTCCTTCATCAACTGGAACTTCGGCTCGGGTTCGGCGATGTCCGTCCTGCTGCTGCTCTTCCTGCTCGTGGTGACGGCCGTGTACCTGCTGGTCACCTCCAGGGGAAGGAGCGAGAACGATGTCTAGGTTCACCGACCAGCCGTCCCCGATGGCGCAGCCGAAGTCCTTCCTGTGGACCCGGCGGGTCGTCCTGACGCTGCTGCTGGGCTTCGTGCTCGTTCCCGTGTACGTGATGCTCAGCTCGTCGCTGAAGAGCCTTCAGGACGTGCAGGGCTCCTTCCAGTGGATCCCGCACAGCCTGACCTTCAAGCCGTACATCGACATCTGGAAGACGATCCCGCTCGCGCACTACTTCGTGAACTCGGTGATCGTCTGCGTGAGCGCCACGGTCTTCTCCGTGGCACTGGCGATCTTCGCCGCCTACGGGGTGAGCCGCTACCGCTTCATGGGCCGCAAGGTCTTCACCGTGACGGTGCTGTCCACCCAGATGTTCCCCGGCATCCTGTTCCTGCTGCCGCTGTACCTGATCTTCGTCAACATCGGCAACAGCACGGGCATCGTCCTGAACGGCAGCCGGCTCGGGCTGATCATCACCTACCTCACCTTCTCGCTGCCCTTCTCCATCTGGATGCTGGCGGGCTACTTCGACTCGATCCCGCGGGATCTTGACGAGGCCGCGAAGGTGGACGGCTGCGGCCCGCTCGGTGCGCTGTTCCGGGTCGTGGTGCCGGCCGCGGTCCCCGGCATCGTCGCCGTGAGCGTCTACGCGTTCATGACGGCCTGGGGCGAGGTGCTGTTCGCTTCGGTCATGACCAACGAGTCCACCAGAACCCTGGCGGTCGGCCTGCGCGAATACGCCACCCAGAACGACGTGTACTGGAACCAGGTCATGGCGGCCTCGATCGTTGTGAGCCTGCCCGTGGTCGCCGGATTCCTGCTCCTGCAGCGTTACCTCGTCGCCGGGCTCACCGCCGGCGCCGTCAAGTAACCCCTCCCGAAAGGCAGCTTGTGAACGACCTCAGCGCTCTTCCCGCCGATTTCGTCTGGGGAGCGGCCACCGCCGCGTACCAGATCGAGGGCGCGGTGGACGAGGACGGCCGGGCCCCGTCCATCTGGGACACCTTCTCCCACACCCCCGGCAAGATCGATGGCGACGACACCGGCGACGTCGCCTGCGACCACTACCACCGCACGGCCGAGGACCTGGACCTGATGAAGGCCCTCGACCTCGACTCGTACCGCTTCTCCATCGCCTGGCCGCGGGTCGTACCGCAGGGCGGCGGCGCGGTCAACGCGGCCGGTCTGGCCTTCTACGACCGGCTGGTCGACTCGCTGCTCGAAGCGGGCATCACGCCCAACGCCACCCTCTACCACTGGGACCTCCCGCAGGCCCAGCA
This sequence comes from Streptomyces sp. IBSBF 2435, assembly GCF_036815005.1. Taxonomy (NCBI): domain Bacteria; kingdom Bacillati; phylum Actinomycetota; class Actinomycetes; order Kitasatosporales; family Streptomycetaceae; genus Streptomyces; species Streptomyces sp. IBSBF 2435. Next base: position 10,411 of record NZ_JAJSYW010000173.1, read on the forward strand.
GGACCGGGGCGGCTGGCCCGAGCGGGAGACGGCGGAACGTTTCGGCGACTACGCGGCCGTGGTCGCCGACGCGCTGGGCGACCGGGTCAAGGACTGGGCGACGCTCAACGAGCCGCTGTGCTCGGCCTGGATCGGCCACCTGGAGGGCACCATGGCCCCCGGCTGGACGGACCTGAGCGCCGCGGTGCGCGCGTCGTACCACCTGCACGTCGGACACGGTCTGGCCGTGCAGGCGCTGCGGGCCGCGCACTCCGATGTGCGGGTCGGCATCGTGAACAACCTCAGCCCGTGCGAGCCGGCCACCGACCGCGACGCCGATGTCGCCGCCGCGCGCCGGGCCGACGGCCACACCAACCGCTGGTGGCTGGACCCGATCCACGGCCGCGGCTACCCGCAGGACATGGTCGACCTCTACGGTGTGGACCTGCCGATCAAGGACGGCGACCTGGAGTCGATCGCGGCTCCGCTGGACTGGCTGGGTCTGAACTACTACTTCCGCAACGTCATCACCGACGACCCGACCGGGCCTGCCCCGCACGCCAAGTCGGTCTACCTGCCGGGTGTCCGGCGTACGGCGATGGACTGGGAGGTCAACGCGGACGGCCTGGAGCAGCTGCTGGTCCGGCTGTCCGAGGAGTACGGCGCCCAGCGGATCTTCGTCACGGAGAACGGCTCGGCCTACCGCGACACCGTCGGCGACGACGGCCAGGTCGACGACCCCGAGCGGATCGTCTACCTGGAGGAGCACCTGGCGGCCTGCGCCCGCGCGGTCCGCCGCGGGGTGCCGCTGGCCGGCTACTACGCCTGGTCGCTGCTGGACAACTTCGAGTGGGCGTACGGCTACGACAAGCGCTTCGGCCTTGTCCACGTCGACTACGCCAGCCAGAAGCGCACCATCAAGGGCAGCGGCCGGCGTTACGCCGAGATCATCGCGGCGCACCGCCGCAAGGCGCGCCGCGCGGCCTGAGCGGTCCCGCCCCCGGGCGGTCACGAGGGGTGACGCCACCGGTCCGCCGGTGCGTCACCCCTCGTACGTGCGGGGGCACTTGCCGGTGCCGGGCGGCGGGCCTGGTGCCGGGCGGGCCTAGTGCCGGGCGGTCAGCAGCCGGCCGGTGCCCGGCTCGGTCACCGCGCCGTCGGCCGCGACGTGCCGGCCGCGCAGCCAGGTGCCGCGGACCACGCCGTGCAGGGTGCGGCCGGCGTAGGCGGTGATCGGGTTGCGGTGCCGCAGGCGGGCCGGGTCGACGGTGAAGACCGCGTCCGGGTCGAGCACCGCGAAGTCGGCGTCGCGGCCCTCGGCGATGGCGCCCTTGGTGCCGAGTCCGGCCAGCGCGGCGGGTCCGGACGACATCCAGCGGGCCACGTCGGCGAGGGTGTGGCCGCGCCTGCGGGCCTCGGTCCACACTGCGGGCAGGCCCAGTTGCAGCGACGAGATGCCGCCCCAGGCGGCGGCGAAGTCCCCGGTGTCCTTCGCCTTGAGGTCGATCGTGGAGGGCGAGTGGTCGGAGACGACGCAGTCGATGGTGCCGTCGGCCAGCGCCTGCCACAGCGCGTCCTGGTTGGCGGCCTCCCTGATCGGCGGGCAGCACTTGAACTCCGTTGCCCCGTCCGGGACTTCCTCAGCGGTCAGGGTCAGGAAGTGCGGGCAGGTCTCGACGGTGAGGCGTACGCCGTCCTTTTTCGCCGCCGCGATCAGCGGAAGTGCGGACGCGGACGACAGGTGCAGGATGTGGACGCGTGCGTCGAGCCGCTTCGCCAGCGCGATCAGGCCCTCGATCGCCCGGTCCTCGGCGGCCGGCGGCCGGGAGGCGAGGAAGTCGGCGTAGCGGCGGCCGGGCTGCTGCGGGGCGCCCTCTATCGTGCCGGGATCCTCGGCATGCACGATCAACAGGCCGCCGAAACCGGTCAGTTCGGCGAGCGCGGCCTCGACCTCGGCGGGCGCCAGCTGGGGGAATTCGTCCACGCCGGAGGGCAGCAGGAAGCATTTGAAGCCGAAGACTCCTGCGTCGTGCAGCGGGCGCAGGTCAGCGAGATTGCCGGGCACCGCGCCGCCCCAGAAGCCGACGTCGGTGTGCACCCGGCCGCGGGCGGTGCCGCGCTTGACCTCCAGATGGGCGGTGGTCGTGGTGGGCGGCACGCTGTTCAGCGGCATGTCGATGACGGTGGTGATGCCGCCGGCCGCCGCGGCGGCGGTCGCGGTCGCGAAGCCCTCCCACTCGGTGCGGCCGGGGTCGTTGATGTGCACGTGGCTGTCCACCAGGCCCGGCAGCAGGGCGTCGTCGCCCAGCTCGACGACCCGGACGCCGGACGGGACGGGCGCGTCGTGGGCGCGGACCGCGGTGATGGTGCCGGCGCGGACCGCGACGGCGGCCGGACGCTCGCCGTCAGGGGTGACGACCCGGGTCGAGCGCAGCACCAGTTCGTCCACGGCGTCCAACGGGTGACCTCCTGGTCGGGAGCGGAGCGGGTTCAACGTTCTGTTGACGGACATGGTGGATAGCCTTCGCCCGGGCGTCAAGAGCGGTAGGATTCCGCACAGCGAAAGTCACCTTCCGCGAGCAAGGGATCAGAGGGGATCGCACGTGTCTGCTGACCGCGCCGGAGGCGTCCAGTCTCTCGAACGGGCCTTCGACCTGCTGGAGCGGATGGCCGACGCGGGCGGCGAGGTGGGGCTGAGCGAGCTGTCGGCCAGCAGCGGGCTGCCGCTGCCGACCATCCACCGGCTGATGCGGACCCTGCTGGCCAGCGGATACGTCCGCCAGCAGGCCAACCGGCGGTACGCGCTCGGACCGCGGCTCATCCGGCTCGGCGAGACCGCGTCCAGGCTGCTCGGCACCTGGGCGCGGCCGTACCTGGCGGAACTGGTCGAGGCGACCGGCGAGACCGCGAACATGGCCCTGCTGGACGGCGACGAGGTCGTCTATGTGGCGCAGGTGCCGTCGCGGCACTCGATGCGGATGTTCACCGAAGTCGGGCGGCGGGTGCTGCCGCACTCCACCGGGGTCGGCAAGGCGCTGCTCGCCCAGGTGCCGCCGGCCGAGGTGCGGGCGCTGCTGGCCCGCACCGGGATGCCGGCGGCCACCGAGCGGACCATCACCGAGCCGGACGCCTTCCTCGCCGAGCTGGAGCGCATCAGGGCGGCCGGTTACGCCGTGGACGACGGCGAGCAGGAGACCGGGGTGCGGTGCCTGGCGGTGACCGTGCCGGGGTCGCCGACCGCGGCGGCGATCTCCATCTCGGGACCCGCGGGGCGGGTCACCGAGGCGGCCACCGACAAGATCGTGCCCGTACTGCACGGTGTGGCACGGGAGTTGGCACTGGCGCTCACCAGCACGGCGCCGGTGGCATAGACCGGGAGCAGCCGCTCACCTCCTGCTCGACGGCATCGCGCAGCGCGGCCAGCGGCGCCGCCAGCGCGCTGACCGAGCCGAGCGCGGCGGCGACCAGCAGCAGCGACTGCCGCAGCTGTTCCGGCGACGGGGCGCCGGAGGTCTGCCGGGCCAGTTCGGCCAGCTCCTCCTCGGCGACGGCCCGATCCGGTAAAGCGCGGCGATACGCCGCGAGTTCGAGTTCCAGGCGGGCCACCGCGGCGCGTAACGCCGCGCCGCCGCCGGTCACCGTCCGTACGACCGATTCGCTGCGGTCGTCATCGACCACACGCGCTTCCCCCACCACCATGTGCCCCTGCCTCACACGCACTCAGGCCCCGGCGCCTCCGAGTCATTGGGGTCCGGGGTCGAACAGTAAACGCGACAGGGCTCATTCGCGCCACTGGCTCGGCGAAAAATGTGTCAAAGTTGCCTCCCGGGCCAAACGGTGAGGTCGAGCGTGACGTGAGCGGCGGGACCACCGGGGTCCGAGAGCTGACGGAACGTCACCAGGGCGGTGGTGCCGTCCACCCCCACGACGCACAGCCGTGACCCGGCGGACAGCTGGGTCCTGCTGACCGACGCCACCAGACGGTCCGCGCTGCGACAGCCGTCGAGGGTGCCGGGCGCGTCGGGCCCCAGCAGCACGAGGGCGCCGCGGGCGGCGGTGGAGACGAAGGCGGTGCCGTCGGGCGCGTACCCGAACGTGCCGTTCTCCGTTCCCGGCCGGGTCTGCGGCGGGTCGGTCTCCAGCACGAGGCCGTTGCCCGCGGCGAGCCCGACTCCGCGATACTCCCGCCCGACGTTCTCGCTCTGCGCCGGCGCGCTGGCGGTGGCCGCACTCCGCTCCGGCGGCGCGGCGGCGCTGTACCCCCGGTCGAACCCCCCACCGAAGGCCACCGCCCCGACCGCGACGGCGAGCCCCGCGACCACCCATCCCCCCACGAGCCCCCGCCGCTTCCCGGCGACGGACGACGCCGGGCCGGCGGCCCCCAGGAGCGCGACGGGTGGGCCGCCGGCCGCCGCGGGCGACACCGCACCACCCGGCCCGGGCGCGGACGGCCCCGGCGGCACTCGCACCCCGCCCGGCGGAGCCGCACCGACCGCAGCCGGAGGCAACGGCGGCGGTGATACGGGCGGACCCGCGGCCCCACCCGGCGCCGGCGGCAACCGCACCCCGCCCGGCGGAGCCGCACCGGCCGCGCCCGCAGGCCCCGGCGCGCCACCGGCCGCACCCGGCCGGCCCACGACCGGAGGCACACCCGGCGGACCGGCCGGTGCCGCAGGCGGGGCCGGAGCAGCGGAACCCGGCGCGGGCGGCGCCGAAGGAGCCGGGGCAACGGGCACGCCCACCCCGCCCGGCGCCGGAGGCGGGGGCACCGGCGGCAGCGGTGCGGGCAGACCCGCGGCTCCTCCCACCGCCGGAGGCGAAGACGGCGGCGCGCCCGGCGCGTTCGTCGTTCCGCCCGCCGCCGGAGGCATGGGCGTCGGCCAGGTGCCTGGCGGAGGGAGGGGAGGAAGGGGCG
>NZ_JAJSYW010000174.1:0-15248 GCF_036815005.1 Streptomyces sp. IBSBF 2435
CCCATCCCGGACGCCGTCCCCGATCCGGAACCGGCCCCCGACCCGGCGTAGGGCTCCCGCCAGGGGTGCGAAAGTTCTGCGGCGCCCCCCTCCGGGAAGGGGGCGCACCCCGACGCCGCGGTGCTTCCGCGGTGCCTCCGCACAAGGGGGTGTCCCACAGGGCCGCGGGGAACTGCGCGGCCGGCCCGCACCGGTCGCCGGGTCGGCACCGGCCCGGAGGGGCTGTTCGGTCCGCTCCGGACCACCGGACGGTGGGTGGTCGCTCGCGCCGTTCCCGGCGCCCAGCCCCCCACTCACGAGCTGCCCTGTGGGCTATTCCGTGTGGAGGCCGTCCGGGCGCATGAGGCGCCACAGGGGTGGCAGGCTCAGCAGGGTCACCGCCAGGACCACGGCGGCGCCGACCGCCGACATGATCGCGACGCTGCCCCAGTCCATGTGGAAGGACCGGCCCACCATCGCCAGCAGCGCCGCGCCCAGGCCGATACCGCCCGCCACGGCCAGCGCCAGGCCGAGGACCACCGGGATTGTGGTCTGCCACAGCACCGACCAGCCCAGCGCGCTGCGCTTCGTGCCGAAGGCGACCAGTACCGCCAGCAGCTTCTTGCGGTCCCGCAGCTGCTCCAGCATCGTCACCAGCAGGCTGGCGCCGATCAGCGCCATGGTGAGGGTCGCACCGGCGAACAGGCCCCGGCGCAGCTGGACGTAGGCGCCCGTCGTGCGGGTGCCGCTGATGTCCATCACGTACGTGCCGACCCCGAAGGCCGCCGCGGTGTTGCGCACGTACTCGGCGGCGTCGTGCTGGCGGCTGTCGAGGCCGACCATGATCCGCGAGTCCGGGTCGAACAGCTTGCTGCCGTCGATGGCCTCGGGAGTGGCGAAAATGCCCCACACCTGGTCACCGGCCGGGTCGGTCCGCACCGCCGCGGTCGGCGTGTGCGCCGGGATCGTCCACAGCCTCGGGGTGCCGACGTAGCGCTCCGTGTAGCTGGTGTTGAGGTCGATCCTGCCGCCCGCCTTGAGGTACGGCAGCGCGTCGCCGTTGTCCTGCTCGCTGGGCGGCGGCACCACGAAGGTGCTGCCAGGCCCGCAGCTGCTGATGACGGCCAGCTGCCGCAGTGTCGTACAGTCGCCGACGGTCACCGGCAGATAGGTGTAGTCCGGGCTCTCGCCCTTGAGGGTGGACGCGTCGGGCCGGGTGGCCTGGGACCGCAGATAGCCGACCGCCTCGTGCACGCCCTTGGTCGCGGCGACCTGCCGGATGTCGCGGGTGGTCTGGTCGCTGGTGGTGTCGTTGGTGGTGACCGTCATCTGGGCGCGGGTCGGGTCGGCGCCGGTGTCGGACACGAAGTCGCCGCTGACCGCGGTGAAGAGCATCTGCAGCGCGATGGCGCCGGCGACGGCCACCGTCACACCGCTGACCATCCGGGCCGAGGCGTTGCTGTTCAGCTGGAGCCTGCGGGTGGCGAGCTGCCAGGCGACCGGACCGCCGCGCAGCCTTCCCACCGCCGTCTCGACCAGCCACGGCAGCACCGCGGTCACGCCGATCAGCAGCAGGATCGTGCCGGTCGCGATCTGGTACTCGTTGATCGGCGCGGTGCCCCTGACCTTGCCGAACAGCGGGACGAGCAGAGCCAGTCCCGCGACCGGGATCAGCAGCCGCCACCAGAGCCTGCGCCGCCGTCCGACGCCCTGCCGGACCACGCCGAGCGGTTCGATGACCGTACCGCGCAGGCTGAGCAGGGTCACCGCGATCGAGGCGACGGGCACCGAGACCGCGATCAGTACGGTCAGCGCGGTGTTCGGCATCAGGTCGGAGGGGAAGGCGGAGATGTCCCTGATGGAGATGTGGGCCGCGAACTGCCGGGCGATCAGGAAGAACACCCCGCCCAGCAGCACCCCGAACAGCGCGCCGAACAGGGCCTCGCCGGCCGCGACCCGCCGGGTCATCCGGATGTCGGCGCCCACCAGCCGCAGTGCCGCGAGCCGCCGGTCCCGGCGTTCACCGCCGAGGCGTACGGCGGTGCCGATGAAGACCGCGACCGGCAGCAGCAGCACCACCAGGACCATCACCAGCAGCAGGTCGAAGACCGGCCCCTGGGACTCGTGATTGCTCTCGCGGCCGAAGCCGTCCAGCCGGTCGGCGCTGCCGTGCGCCCCGAGCGAGTCGTGGGCGACGAGCTTGTCGCTGCCCGCGTAGTAGTACAGGTCGGCCGGTCCCATCAGCCCGGCCTTGCCTATGGTGCCGGTGATCTCGTACGGGAGGCGCTCGCGCAGCAGCGGCGCGGACGCCAGCAGCTTCTTCAGCGCGGGGGAGACCACCATCTGCCCGGGCGGCGGCATCGCGGTGACACCGGGCGGCGGCTTCGCGGCGGGTCCGTCCGGGTGCAGCAGGACACCGGTGATCGTCTTGTCATGGTAGATGGTGCTCGCGTCGGCGAACAGGAAGCTGTGGTCGCTCGGTTTGACCGGCTGGCCGAACGACAGGGTGTCGCGGGCCATCCGCCGGTCGTCGCGGGTGTGCATCATCGCCGGCACCGCGGCGGCCAGCAGCAGCAGCGTCACGCCGAGCGCGACGCCGACGGCGGTCAGCACCGTACGCGTCCAGCCCTCGCGTCCGCCGCCGGCCGCGAAGCGCGCGCCGAGCAGCAGATCGCGCAGCCAGGTCCGCGCGTCGGCGGACGGTTCCGGTGCCCGGTCGCCGCGGGGGCCGCCGGCGGTGGCGTCGAAGCCGGCGAGGGGCTCGTGCGAGGACGTCATGACACGCGTTCCATGTCGCGGGACTTCCCGTCCCGCACGACGATCTCCCGGTCCGAGTACGCGGCCACCCGCGCTTCGTGGGTGACCAGGACGACGGCGGCGCCCGTGTCGTGCGCGGCCTCGGTCAGCAGCCGCATCACCCGCTCGCCGTTCAGCGAGTCCAGCGCGCCGGTCGGCTCGTCGGCGAAGACCACCCGGGGGCCGCCGACCAGGGCGCGGGCCACCGCGACCCGCTGGCCCTGGCCGCCGGAGACCTCGCCGGGCCGCTTGCCCGCGATGTCGGTGACCTCCAGGCGCTCCAGCCACTTCGCGGCCTGCGCCTCGGCCTCCTTGCGCTTGCGGCCGCTGAGCCGCATCGGCATCGCCACGTTCTCCAGGCAGGTCAGCTCGGGCACGAGCTGGCCGAACTGGAAGACGAAGCCGAAGTCCGTACGCCGCAGGGCGCTGCGTCCGCTGTCGGACATCGCCGCCAGGTCGCGCCCGCGGTAGCGGACCTCGCCGGCGTCGGGGGTGACGATCCCGGCCAGGCAGTGCAGCAGTGTGGACTTGCCGGATCCCGAGGGTCCCATCACGGCGACCACCTCACCGGACCGCACTGTCAGATCGGCGCCGTCCAGTGCGGGGGTCGGGCCGTAGGCCTTGCGCAGGCCGGTCGCGACGAGCAGGGGTTCCTGGGCTGTGGCGGTCACTTGGTCACCTCGGTGGCGAGCTGGTCGAGCCGGGCGGCGGTCAGTTCCAGCCACCGCAGGTCGGCTTCGAGATGGAAGAGCGCGTGGTCGCAGATCAGCTGGTCGCTGAGGTCGCCGGCGGACTTGCGCCGGGTCAGCTCGCGCATCAGCCGCAGGTGTTCGGCGCGCTGGGTGTCCAGCAGGTCGGCCGCGGGCCGGCCGGTCAGCAGGGCGAGGACGACCTTGGTGTAGAGGGTTGTCTGCAGATACGGCTCGGGCTTCTCGGGCTGCGAGAGCCAGGCCTCGACATCGGTCACTCCGGCGTCGGTGATGGCGTACCGCTTGCGCTCGGGGCCGCCGCCCGGCTCTATCCCGTCGACCTCGACCAGGCCGTTCTTCAGCAGCCTGGCCATCGTCGAGTAGACCTGGCCGTACGCGAGCGGCCGGTCGTGTCCGAAGCGTTCGTCGAAGGCGCGCTTGAGGTCGTAACCGTGGCGCGGGCCGGACTCCAGGAGTCCGAGCAGGGTGTGGCCGATTGACATGCGGAGCACAGTACACCATGGGTATACATCACGTGTATACCCATGGTGAATAACTGGCGCCTCCGGGCATCGGGGCGGCATTACCGCAGGTCAGACGGTGGTGTCCGGAGGTGAGGAAGGTTCGGTCTTCGGCGGGCGGCCGCGGCGCGGAATCGGGCCCGCGGCCGACGGGAGCCTGCCCGCGTCTGCCAGCGCGCGGCGCAGCAGGAACTCGATCTGGGCGTTGGTGCTGCGCAGTTCGCCCGCCGCCCAGGACACGAGCGCGTCGTGGACGGCGGGGTCGAGCCGCAGCAGCACCTGCTTGCGTGCGCCGCGGGTGCGGGCGGGCGCACCGGCCGGCTCGGGCGGGCCGGTGCTCTGGGCGCGGTCGGCGCCGGGTTCGGCGGGCTCGCCGGGCTCCGTCACGTCGGGCGCTCCGTCACTGGTAGAGGGTCCCCGTGTTGAGTACCGGCTGCGCCGCGCGGTCGCCGCAGAGCACCACCAGCAGATTGCTCACCATGCTGGCCTTGCGCTCCTCGTCCAGCTCGACGATGCCCTGCTCGGCGATCCTGGACAGCGCCGACTCGACCATGCCGACCGCGCCGTCCACGATGGTCTGCCGCGCCGCGACGATCGCGCCGGCCTGCTGCCGCTGGAGCATCGCCGAGGCGATCTCGGGCGCGTAGGCGAGGTGGGTGAAGCGGGACTCGATGATCTTCACACCGGCCGAGTCGACCCGCGCGGCGATCTCGACCGACAGCCGCTCGGTGATGTCCTCGGAATTGCCGCGCAGCGACACCGACGTGCCGTCGTGCGCGTCGTACGGGTAGTTGGTCGCGATGTGCCGGACGGCCGTGTCGGTCTGGATGCCGACGAACTTGACGTAGTCGTCCACCTCGAAGACCGCCTGCGCGGTGTCGGCGACCTGCCAGACCACCACGGCGGCCAGCTCGATCGGGTTGCCGTAGGCGTCGTTGACCTTGAGCACCGCGGTCTCGTGGTTGCGCAGCCGGGTGGAGATCTTGCGGCGGCTGGTGAACGGGTTCACCCAGCGCAGGCCGTCCTGCCGGATGGTGCCCTGGTAGCGGCCGAACAGCTGGCACACCCGGGCCTGGCCCGGCGCGACCTGGGTGAGGCCGAAGAGCGTGATGAGCGCGCCGACGACGATCACGATGCCGAGCGCGATCAGGCCGGCCGCCACCGCGCCCGGGTGGTCCTTGGCGCGTGCGCCGCCGACCGTGATCAGCGCGGCCCCGCCGAGCACCACCAGCACGGCGATCAGCAGGAACGGCAGCCCCGGCATCCCGACGGCGCGCCGCTCGTGGACCCGGGGCGCGGGCATCTCGGGTATCTCGGCGTCGGTGGACGTTCTGGACGGCTGCTGCGGTCCTGTGGGCTGCGACATGGGGTTCCCCCTGCTTCCTCGTCGATCGGTCTAGCATAGTGATAACACATTTTCTGGGAGTGGGGGCAATGCAGCCCCGGGGCACGGGGCTGTCGGCACGTGCCGCGGGGCTGCGGTCCTGCGGTCCTGCGGTCCTGCGGGGGAGGGTCAGCCGGTCTTGACGGCCGCCGCGATCCGGTCGCCGACCTCGCGGTCGACGCTGCGCCAGTACGCGAACGCGCGCTCCAGCACCGGGGCGCTGACCCCGTCGCTCAGATGCCCGGCCACATTGCCGACCAGCCGCTCGCGCGCCGCGTCGTCCAGCACGTCGCGCACCATCGTGCCGGGCTGCCCGAAGTCGTCGTCCTCGCGGTGCAGGGTGTACGCCTCCCGCACCATCTCGCCCGCCGCCTGCCAGCCGGCGATGTCCCCGTACGCCTCCGGGGAGGCGGCCGGGCCGCCGTACGAGTTCGGCGCGTAGGGCGCGCCCACCCGGTTCGGCTCGAAGCGCATCGGGCCGTCCTTGGCGTACGAGCGCACCGGCACGTGCGGCCGGTTCGGCGGCAGTTGCGCGTAGTTCGGGCCGATCCGGTAGCGGTGCGTGTCGGGGTACGAGAACAGCCGCCCGAGCAGCATCTTGTCCGGCGACGGGCCGATGCCCGGCACCATGCTCGACGGCTCGAACGCCGCCTGCTCGATGTGGACGAAGAAGTCCTCCGGGTTCTCGTCCAGCGTCATCCGGCCGACCTCGACCAGCGGGTAGTCGCCGTGCGGCCACACCTTCGTCAGGTCGAACGGGTTGAAGCGGTAGTCCGCCGCGTCCTCGAACGGCATGACCTGCACGTACAGCGTCCACGACGGGTGGTCGCCGCGCTGGATCGACTCCCACAGGTCCTGCCGGTGCGCGTCGGCGTTCTCCCCGGCCAGCGCGTCCGCGTCGGCCTGCGGCAGGAAGTCGATGCCCTGGTCGGTCTTGAAGTGGTACTTCACCCAGAACCTGGTGCCGCCCGCGTTGATCCACATGAACGTGTGCGAGCCGTAGCCGTTCATGTGCCGGTACGTGCGCGGGATGCCGCGGTCGCCCATCAGCCAGGTGACCTGGTGCGCGGACTCCGGCGACAGGGTCCAGAAGTCCCACTGCATGTCGTTGTCGCGCAGCCCGTTGTCCGGACGGCGCTTCTGGCTGCGGATGAAGTCCTGGAACTTGATCGTGTCCCGGACGAAGAACACCGGGGTGTTGTTGCCGACCAGGTCGTAGTTGCCGTGCTGGGTGTAGAACTTCAGCGCGAAGCCGCGCGGGTCCCGCCAGCTGTCCGGGCTGCCCTGCTCGCCGGCCACCGTTGAGAAGCGGGCCAGCATCTTCGTCTCCCGGCCCGGCTGGAAGAGGTCCGCCTTGGTGAACTGGCTGACGTCATTGGTGACCCGGAAGTGCCCGTAGGCCCCGCTGCCCTTGGCGTGCACGACCCGTTCCGGCACCCGTTCCCGGTTGAACTGGGCCATCTTCTCGATCAGGTAGTGGTCCTGCAGCAGGATGGGGCCGTCGGCGCCGAGCGTGAGCGAATGCTCGTCGCTCTCCACCGGGATTCCCGCGTTGTTCGTCGTCGGCGGTACGTTCTGGGTGGTCATGGCTGCTTGTCCTCCCGCCCGGTGCCGCATGGATCACCGGGGTGTGGGTCACGTGGCGTGTACCCAACTTCCCACCCGGCGCCACCCCAAGCATTTCGGCTCCGCCGCGCAAGGGGGTGACCTTTCCCCCCGGCGACCCCCGTCCCTGCGGCTCCCCTCCGCAGGGGGCGCGCTTGCGCTGCGCGGCGGCAGGGGGTTCCGCTGGGCGGGCCCATGCGCTCCCGGGTGCGCGTCGTTCCGGGGCACGGGGGACCACCACGAGCGTCGTGCGGCGGTGCGGCGCCGGTGCCCCGGGGCGCGGGGAACTGCGCGGCCGGCCGCCGGCGGGGTGCGGGTCGCCACCGGCCGAAAGGGGCTGTCGCTTTCGGATCCGGACCACCGGCCGGTGGGTGGCTGAGCGCGCAGTTCCGCCCCCAGAGCTTCGCCTGGGGCCACCCCCAGCCGACGGGGCACCGCACCACCCCCGTGCCCGGGGAAGGGGCACCCTCTTGTGTCAAGGGCACCCCAGCCCCGCGGCAGCGGAAGGGCGCCGACCGACCCAGCGGTCACCGCAGCCCCGCGGCAGCGGAGGCGTACCCACCGGCGCAGGCTTCCCGTCCGGGGGACGGGTGGTCCGGGAGGGGGCGAGGTCAGAGGGGGAGCTCGAACCAGACCACCTTGCCCGCGCCCAAGCGAGTCGCTCCCCACCGCTGCGCCATCCGGTTGACGAGGTAGAGCCCGCGCCCGCCCTCCTCCTCGGGCGCCGCGTGGCGCATCCGGGGAAGCAGCGGCGCGTCGTCGCCGACCTCGCAACGCAGCACATCGGTACGCAGCAGCCGCAGCGTGATCGGCCGTTCGGCGTACCGCACCGCGTTGGTGACGATCTCGCTGACCAGCAGTTCGGCCGCCTCCAACTGGTCCTCCAGGTCCCAGCGGCGCAGCGCCTGGCGGACCAGGCGGCGGGCCCGGCCCGGGGTCTGCGGCTGCGGCTCGAGGAACCAGTAGGCGACGTCGCTGGGCGCGATGCCGTCGAAGCGGGCCGCGAGCAGCGCGATGTCGTCGTCGCGGTCGCCGGGTCCGAGGATCTCCAGCACCTCGTCGCACAGCGGTTCCAGCGGCGGCGGGGAGACGACGGACGCGGCGTCGTGCAGCCGTTCCCGCAGCAGTTCGATGCCGCCCCACACGTCCCGGCTGCGGGACTCGACCAGGCCGTCGGTGTAGAGCAGCAGCGTCGCCCCGGCGGGCGCGGGCAGTTCGACGGCCTCGAAGGGCACCCCGCCGACGCCGATCGGGGCGCCCGCTGGCACGCGGAGCACTTCGGCGAGGCCGTCCGCGTGCAGCAGCAAGGGCGGCGGGTGGCCGGCGTTGGCCACGATCAGCCGGTGCGCGATCGGGTCGTAGACGGCGTAGACGCAGGTCGCCATGCGGTCCTGGCCGAGCCGCTGGGCCTGCTCGTCGAGGTGGTAGAGCACCTCCTGCGGGGCCAGGTCGAGCCCGGCCAGCGTCTGGACGGTGGTACGCAGCTGGCCCATGATCGCCGCCGAGGTCATGGAGTGGCCCATGACGTCGCCGACCACCAGCGCCACCCGGCTGCCGGGCAGCGGGATCGCGTCGTACCAGTCGCCGCCGACCCGCGCGGACTCGGCAGCCGGAAGATAGCGGCTGGCCAGCTGGACACCGGTGGGCTGGGGGAGCGAGTCGGGCAGCATTTCGCGTTGCAGGGCGTCCGCGATGTACGCCTCGCGCCCGTACAGCACCGCCTTGTCCACGCCCAGCGCGGTGTGCGTGGCGAGCTGGGCGGCGACCAGCAGGTCGTCGGACTCGAACGGCGGCCGGCCGGCCCGCCGCAGCAGGACCGCCGCACCGATCACCCGGCGGCGCCCGCGCAAGGGGGCGAGCAGCGCCCGGCGCCCGGTGGGCAGGCCGACCGCGTCGTCCGGGTGGCCGAGCAGTTCCGCCAGCGCGTCGGCGGCCCGTACCGAGTCCGCGAAGACCGGGCGGACCCCGCGCAGCACCTCGGCGAGCGGCCCGTCGAGCAGGACGCCGATGGAGTCGCCCGTACCGCCGAACGACGGCTCCATCGTCGGCAGCAGCGCGGGCAGCAGCGGGGTGGCGCCGACCGGTGCGTCGTCGTCGGGCTCCGACGGGCCTTCGAGTCCGCCGTCGGAGCGGCGCAGCCGCAGCCGCAGCGGTCCTGAGGGGCGCTCGTCGCCGACCGGCAGCGGCTCGCGCAGATAGACCAGGATCGCGTCGGCGAAGGCCGGCACCGCCGAGCGGCACAGTCCCAGCAGGATCTCGTCGAGGTCGACCCCGCGGGCGATCCGCCGGGTGGCCGCGCCGACGTAGCGCAGCCGGTCGGCCTCCGGGCCCGTCTGCGCCGGCATCGGGATACGCATCCCCGCCGACTCCTCGTCCGCCGGGTGCCCGGCCGCTTCAATGGGGGTGCCGCGGGACGGGATGCCGACGAAGGTCGTCGGCCGCTCCTCACCGGGGCGCTGGTCGTGGTGCGGCGCTGCCGCGCCCTGGTCCCGGCCGCCGCAGCCCGCGTCCGGGTCGGGACGGTCGTGGTCGCGGTGTCCCGCCGCCTCCGGCGGCGCGGACCGGTGCGGCGGGTCGGCCGCCTCGTCCTGCGGTGCGCCCGGTCGGGCGGGGGTGTCCGTCAGCGGCCCGGCGAGCGGGCCGGTCAGCGGCTCCGTCACGTTGTCCTTCGGATTCTCCGGCAGGCTGTAGCCGCCACGCGGGTCCGGCGCAGGCGCGGCGGTGTGCCTGGGTGGTCGGGGCGGGTCCGTGGTCACGCGAGTCTTTCCATCCGTCTGTGCGCCACGCGCTGGCCGCGGCGGGATCGGGCCTGATCGGTGTCTGCGTTACCTGCGTTCGTGCCTGGGTTCGTGTCGATGCTGGTGCCCCGGAGGCGTGCCGCGTTCACCCGCGCCGGCAGGAGAGGAAGATCTGCTGCTCGGGCGGCACGTCCGTACTGGCAGGCGCGTACGCGTACGCATCCTCCTTGATCACCTCGAAGCCCGCATCCGTGACGACCTGTCGCAGTTCGTCCCGTAGGTAACCGGATACCCGGATCGTGTGACCGAGGAACGGAATCGGCACATCGTCCACATCAGCCTCGACCATCGACAGCGCCAGCAGCCCGCCGGGCTCCAGCAGCGTATGGATCGCCAGCAGGGCGGGCGGGATCTCCGCACGGCGCAGCATCAGCAGCGAGAAGAAGGCGGCGACGCCGGCGAAGGAGCCGGGCGCCAGCGGTTCGCCGGCGGGCAGGTGCGCGATGTCGGCCCGCAGGAACTGCGCCGCCGGGACATTGGCGCTGGCCCTGGTGATCATCCCGGCGGAGAGGTCCACGCCGGTGACCCGCAGCCCCGCGTCGGCCAGCTGCCCCGCGGTCGGCAGCCCGGTGCCGCAGCCGAGGTCGAGCACCCGGGAGCCGGGCGGCACCGAGGCCGCCAGCCAGCCGCCAGCGGCGAGCTGGCCCTCCTTGTGCGGGAAGGCCTCGTCGTACCGGTCGCCGATCGCGTCGAAGGCGTCGGCCTGCTCCTCACGCCCCCACGGCCGGTCGTCGGCCGGAACGGCCGGATCGGCGGGGCCGGCCGGGCCGCCCGGTGTGCCCTGCGTCGTCCCATCGCGCTCGTCGCCGCCGGTTCCCACTGTTCAGGGCCTCCCTGACTGCTGCTCGGATCGTGATGGGCTGATGCGGGCCATGCGGGCGTACGTGCGCGCGGAAGACCGCACCCGGTGTGCGCCGGCGCACCGGTGACGCGGCGTCAAACTCTAGGCCGTGACCGGCGTTTGTGCGATGCCCGGAGAACGATCCTACGGTTGGCGGTGAGGGGCGCAACAAGGGGTTCAGGCGGATCGTCTCGCGGGCCGGACCGCTAAGCGCTCCTCGGCCCGGTCCCCGCGCTGGTCGCGGCCCATATCCCCGGGATTGTCCGCCGGACGGTCCCAGTCCGCCGGCAGCGCCGGAAGCGGCCACCGCGGGTCGGGCCGCCAGTCCTGCCAGCCCTCGCTGAACGGCGGGCCCCAGGCCCTGATCACCCCGACCGCCCGCAGGCCCGCGCGCCGTACCTGCGCCGCGAGCGCCGCCGGCATCAGGCCGTCGGTCTGCGCCTGGGCGAATTCGTCCTCGTCGAGCCACCGCCAGCTGCGGTCCTGGTGCACCGCGATGTCCAGGAAGTGGTCCTCCGAGTCCACTCCGCCCGACCAGCGGCGCAGCGGCTCCTCCAGGTTCACGTACCAGCTGCGGAACCGCCACTCCTGGTCCCAGAACAACCACACCGACCACGGCTCACCCGGACGGGCGAGCTTGAGAACGCCCGCACCCCACCACTTCTCCACCCTGGTGGTCCGCGGCTTGACGTACCGGGTCGCCAGCGGCTCCCGGTGGACCGGTGTACCGTCCGCGAGCACCGGGCGCACCACCGGCGTGCCGGGCGCCATCCACACCGCGAGCAGTTCCGCGTCGTCGCGGACCACGGTCACCGGGCGGACGATGTGCACCGCGTCCGTACCGTTGCCCCGGTAGCGCCACAGCACCTGTTCGCCCGGCGTCCAGAAGCGCCCCCGCGGTTCTCCTGCCGGGGCCGCGGTCCCCGTCTCGGTATGGGCTGTCATGAACAGAGCTTACGGATCACGTGTTACGGACGGGTCATACGCAACACGTCGAGTGCGTCGTCCAGCTGCTTTTCGGACAGCAGTCCGCGCTCCACATAGCCGCCCTCGATCACCGCCTCGCGGATCGTCCTGTGCTCCGCCAGCGCCCGCTTCGCCACCTTCGCGGCCTCCTCGTAGCCGATGTACCTGTTCAGCGGGGTGACGACGGACGGGGACGACTCGGCGTACTCGCGCGCCCGCTCGGCGTTCGCGGTGATCCCGTCGACCGTGCGGTCCGCGAGCAACCGGCTGACATTGGCCAGCAGGCGCACCGACTCCAGCACATTTCGGGCGATCACCGGCAGCATCACGTTCAGCTCGAAATTGCCCGCCGCGCCCGCCACCGTGACCGTCGTGTCGTTGCCGATCACCTGGGCGGCCACCATCAGCACCGCCTCGGGCACCACCGGGTTGACCTTGCCCGGCATGATCGACGAGCCCGGCTGGAGGTCGGGCAGCGCGATCTCGGCCAGGCCGGTCCGCGGGCCCGACGCCATCCAGCGCAGGTCGTTGGCGATCTTCGTCAGCCCCACCGCGATCGTACGCAGCTGGCCGGAGGTCTCCACCACGCCGTCCCGCGCGCCCTGCGCCTCGAAGTGGTCGCGCGCCTCGGTCAGCGGCAGCCCGGTGGCCCGCGCCACCTCGGCGATGACCGCCGCGGGGAAGCCGGGCGGGGTGTTGATGCCGGTGCCGACCGCGGTACCGCCCAGCGGCAGCTCCGCCAGCCGCGGCAGCGACGCCCGCAGCCGCTCGACGCCGTAGCGCACCTGGGCGGCGTAACCGCCGAACTCCTGGCCCAGCGTCACCGGAGTGGCGTCCATCAGATGGGTGCGGCCCGCCTTCACCACCGTGGCGAACTCCGCCGCCTTGCGCTCCAGCGACTCCGCCAGACGGGTGAGCGCCGGGATCAGTTCGCCGGTGACGGCCGCGGTCGCGGCGATGTGCAGGGAGGAGGGGAAGACGTCGTTGGACGACTGGCTGGCGTTGACGTCGTCGTTGGGGTGGACCGGACGGCCCAGCCGCTCGGCCGCCAGGGTCGCGATGACCTCGTTGGCGTTCATGTTCGACGAGGTGCCCGAGCCGGTCTGGAAGACGTCCACTGGGAAGTGCTCGTCCCAGCGGCCGGCCGCGACCTCCTCGGCCGCCTCCGCGATGGCCCCGGCCACCTCCTCGTCCAGGACGCCGAGCTTCGCGTTGGTCCGCGCGGCGGCTGCCTTGATACGCGCCAGCGCCTCGATGTGCGCCCGCTCAAGCCGGCCGCCGGAGATCGGGAAGTTCTCCACCGCCCGCTGCGTCTGCGCCCGCCACTTCGCCGCGGCGGGCACCCGCACCTCGCCCATCGAGTCGTGCTCGGTGCGGTATCCGCCGTCCGTGGTCGCGCCGCTGTCACTCATACCTATAACAGTGCCCGGGAACACCCGATGTGTTCCCGGGCGCTGTCAGGAGCCGCTCCGGCGGACTCCGGTCAGCTGTAGATTCCGAACTCGTACAGCGAGTAGCCGTAACCGGTGCCGCGCTGGGTGCCCTGGAGGCGGACGTAGCGGCCGGTGCCGCTCACATCGAGGTCGTCGATGTTGCCGTTGCCGTCGGTCACCGACTTCACCGCCGTCCAGTTCTGCCCGTCGTCGGAGGTCTGGATGTCGTACGCCTTCGCGTACGCGGACTCCCAGGCGAGCTGGACGTGCTTGAACGTGGTGCTCCGGCCCAGGTCGACCTGGACCCACTGCGGGTCGCTCCAGTCGCTCGACCAGCGGGTGGTGTAGCTGCCGTCGACCGCGTCGGCCGCGGTGCAGGGGCAGCCGCCGGTCGGGTCGGTCTGGAAGGACGAGGCGGTGGCGGGCTTGTTCAGGGCCACGTTGGTGCCGTCCGCCTTCGGCGGCACGATACGCACCGACTTCGAGCCGTAGCCCACATTGCCGTGTGTGTCGGTGGCCTTGACGTAGGCGATGTACACGCCGACCTTGTCCGGCGCGGTGGCGCTGAGCGAGCCGCCGCCGTTGTCGGTGGTGGCGGCCGGGGCGAGGGCGCCGTTGTTGTCGATGTAGAGGCTGCTGAAGAGCACCTGGTAGCTGATCGGGTCGTTCTCCGGGTCGCTGGTCCTGGTGCTGATCGTCACCCTGCCGCCGGCCGACA
This sequence comes from Streptomyces sp. IBSBF 2435, assembly GCF_036815005.1. Taxonomy (NCBI): domain Bacteria; kingdom Bacillati; phylum Actinomycetota; class Actinomycetes; order Kitasatosporales; family Streptomycetaceae; genus Streptomyces; species Streptomyces sp. IBSBF 2435. The sequence continues at coordinate 13,731 of NZ_JAJSYW010000174.1, forward strand.
CCCCGGCGGTGGCGTCGGTGACGCTCATGTCGGCCACCTGCGGCGGCAGGTTGTCGCCCGCGGTGCTGCCGCCGAACGCCCGCTTCACCGCGTAGTACGAGGGCCGCTTGAGCCGGTCGGGTACCAGGTTGAACCAGATGCCGCCGAAGTCGTCCTCGTTGCCGTAGTGGAAGAGCGTGGCGCCGAGCGCGACGCCCTGGTGCGAGGTGACGCAGTTCCAGGCGTTGGTGTAGCCGTCGGCCTTCTGCTGGTCGGTCGGCTCGTCGGCCACCCCGTTGGCGTCGTTCGGCACCTCCCACGAACCGGCCGGGCCGCCCTCGGTCACGATGTACGGCTTGTCGTAACCGCCCGCCTCCCAGGCGGACTTCACATTGCAGACGTCCTTGTAGGAGTTGACCGCGAGCAGGTCGAGGTCCGGGGTGTTCTTCTTGTAGTACGGCCAGGCGCCGGTCCAGGCGTCGGTGGACGTCACCGGGTGGTTCGGGTCGATCGCGTGGATCGCCTTCGACAGGTCGTTGACGTACGTGGTGTACGCGTTGCGCTGCTGCTCCAGCTCGTCGCCGCTGTAGCAGTTCTGCAGGCCGAGCACCGACTCGTTGCCGACGTCCCACATCAGCACACCGGGGTTGTCCTTGTAGGTGCTCACCCACTTCGGGAACTCGGCCAGCATGTCCGACTTGTAGGCGGTGTCCGTCAGGTAGTTGACGCAGCCGCCGGAGCCGGGACCGCCGCCCGGCTGGAGCCAGAAGCCGGCGATGACCTTGATGCCGTTGGCCGCCGCCGCGTCGAACAGCGGGGCGCTGGTGGCGTCGGTTCCCCAGGTGCGGATCGTGTTGACGCCCATCTTCGCCACGTCCGGCAGGTCCTTGGCCGCGTCACCGGGGGGCGGACCCCAGGTGAGCCCCTTGACCTCGTAGGGGGCGCCGTCCACGGTGAGCTGCCAGTCGCCCTGCGAGCCGGTCACCTTGACCACGCTGCCCGCCGCGTGCGCGGCGGGTGCCTGGAGCACGGCCAGGCCGGCGACGGCCAGCGCGGTCGCCGCGAGCGGGGCCACCGCGCGGCGGGCCCGCCCGGTGCGGAAGGGTCGGTGCATTCTGTCCTCCTCGGTACGGGTGCGAGTGCGGGTCCTGCGGTCGCCGGGGTCGCCGGGGGAGTGGTCCGGGCGGCGGGTCACGGGTAGCTCACCAGGGAGGAGATGCCGGCGTTGGCGCTGTTCACCGGGTCGCCCGCGGTGTTGATCACGTGGCTGATCGTGCCGTCGCCGCCCAGCGAGACGGTGACCAGGCCGTGGAAGGCCGCTCCGGCCCGGTCCGGCACCCGGAAAGCGTTCTCCGCGACGACGGTCGGGTCGTTCAGGAAGAGGCAGTAGCTGCCGACCCCCCACGCCTCGTGCGAGGTGACGGCGTCCGCCACCCGGTAGGCCGGGTAGCCGTTCCGCGAACCGTCCGTCCAGGCGGCCTGGGCCGCCGGCGCGCCGAGGGCCGCGCGCCGGGAGAAACCGCTGGTGGGGGGTGGGGT
>NZ_JAJSYW010000175.1:0-15225 GCF_036815005.1 Streptomyces sp. IBSBF 2435
GGGCGGGACCGGTGCTCGCGGCGGCGGGCGCGGGCCCGCCGCGGGCGTCCCGGCTGACCGCGGTCCGCGATCCGGCCGCGACACTGCGGGCGCTGCGGGTGCTGCTCGGCGAGATCACCCATGCCCTGGTGGGACTCACCTGCGCGGTGCAGGACGAGGGGGCGTACTGGCAGTGCATCGAGGCGCTGGACGCGGTGGACGAGGCCAAGGACCGGGTGCGGACGCTGGCCCGGGGCGGACGGATCGCGGGGGAGACCGGGACAGGGGGCTTGTCATGTGTCGATTGACGAGCGGGCGCGCGATGAGTGCAGGATGGGGGAATGGATCTGCGAATCTTCACCGAGCCCCAGCAGGGGGCCGACTACGACACACTGCTCGCGGTCGCCAAGGCCACGGAGGACCTCGGCTTCGACGCCTTCTTCCGCTCGGACCACTATCTGACGATGGGTGGCGACGGGCTGCCGGGACCCACGGACGCGTGGATCACGCTGGCCGGCCTCGCGCGGGAGACCAGCAGGATCAAGCTCGGCACCCTGATGACGGCGGGCACCTTCCGGCTGCCCGGTGTGCTGGCGATCCAGGTGGCGCAGGTCGACGCGATGTCGGGCGGCCGGATCGAGTTCGGGCTCGGTGCCGGCTGGTTCGAGGCGGAGCACACCGCGTACGGCATCCCCTTCCCGAAGGAGAAGATCGCCCGGCTCGCCGAGCAGCTGGCGGTGATCACCGGGCTGTGGGCCACCCCGGTCGGCAAGACCTTCGACTTCGAAGGGGAGTTCTACCAGCTCAAGGATTCCCCCGCGCTGCCGAAGCCCGCGCAGGCCAAGGTGCCGGTGCTGATCGGCGGCATGGGTGCCAAGCGCACCCCGGAGCTGGCGGCCCGTTACGCCGACGAGTTCAACGTGCCCTTCGCCTCGATCGAGGACTCCGGCCGGCAGATCGGGCGGGTCCGCGACGCGGTGCGGGCGGCCGGGCGTCCGGCCGGCAGCATGGTGTATTCGAACGCGCTGGTGGTCTGTGTCGGCAAGGACGACGCGGAAGTGGCCCGGCGGGCGGCGGTGATCGGCCGCGAGGTCGCGGAGCTGAAGCAGAACGGGCTGGCCGGCTCGCCTGCCGAGGTCGTGGAGCGGATCGGGCGCTTTGCCGAGCAGGGTGCCACCCGGTTCTATCTGCAGACCCTGGACCTCAGCGACCTGGACCACCTGGAGCTGATCGCGGCCCAGGTCAAGCCGCAGCTCGGCTGAGGCCGCGCCATGCCCTCGCCGCCCGCTGTCCCGCCCTCTCCCGCTCCCGGAGGGGAGTTGGGGGCGCTGCTGGCGGCGGGCGGCGCCCTGGTGCTGGACGGCGGCCTGTCGAACCAGCTCGCCGACCAGGGCTGCGACCTGTCGGACCCGCTGTGGACGGCCAGGCTGCTTGCGGACGACCCGGCGCAGATCGACGCGGCCCACCGGGCATACGTACGGGCAGGCGCGGATGTGCTGATCACCTCGGGCTACCAGGCCAGTTACGAGGGCTTCGCCCGCCGCGGGATCGGCCGGGCCGAGGCGTCGGCGCTGCTGCGGCGCAGTGTGGACCTGGCCCGCCGGGCGGCGGCGACCCGGCCGGGGGTGAGGGTGGCGGCGTCGGTCGGCCCGTACGGGGCGGTGCTCGCCGACGGCAGCGAGTACCGCGGGCGGTACGGCATGACGGTGCGGGAGCTGGAGCGTTTCCACCGGCCGAGGATCGAGGCGGCGGCTGCCGCGGCACCCGACGTCCTCGCCCTGGAGACGGTGCCGGACATCGACGAGGCCGAGGCGATGCTGCGCGCGGCGGAACCCACGGGTCTGCCGGTGTGGCTGTCCTACACGATCGACGGCACCCGTACCCGGGCGGGCCAGCCGCTGCCCGAGGCCTTCGCGCTGGCCGCGGGCCGCGACGAGGTGATCGCGGTGGGCGTCAACTGCTGCGCCCCGCGGAACGTCCTGCCCGCGGTCGAGCTGGCGACCGCGGCCACCGGCAAGCCCGCGGTGGCCTACCCCAACAGCGGCGAGCACTGGGACGCCACGGCCCGCCGCTGGGAGGGCGCCCCCGCCTTCGCCCCGACCCTCGCAGCCGCCTGGCACACCGCCGGCGCCCGCCTGATCGGCGGCTGCTGCCGCATCGGCCCCCCGACCATCACGACCCTCCGCGCTGCCCTCCCCACCAGAAGCTGACCGCCAGGCCCAGGACCTCGCGGCAGCGGCAGTCGTCCGCCCAAGCTGCCTCGACGTCGACGGGGTCCGGGCCCGTGCTGTGCGCTGCGGGCGCCGCCCCCTCTCACGCGGTGCCTCGCGGCGGCGGCAGTCGTCCGCCTGGACTGCCCTGACGTCAGCGGGTTCTGCGCCCGCGCTGTGCGGCCCGGGTGTTGACTCACGCCAGGCTCCGCCTCGCGGTAGCGGCAGCGGCCCGCCGCGCTGCCCCGACGTCAGCGGGGTTCGGGTTCGCAGCCCGCGCGCCGACCGGGTGCGGCCCCCGCCGCTGGTGCCGCCAGTGCGGGCGAAAAGGCTTGGGACGGTGGGGGGTCGGCGGGCAATACTCGGGGGGTGTTTCTGACGATCTCCACCACAGGCAGCACCGAGGGTCCGGCGACCGACCTCGGGTTTCTGCTGCACAAGCACCCGGGCCGGGCCCAGGTCTTCAGCACCTCCTACGGTGACGCGCACGTCTTCTACCCGGAGGCGGGCCCCGAGCACTGCACGGCCGCGCTGCTGCTGGAGGTCGATCCGCCCGCGCTGGTGCGGCGCGGCAGGGGGAAGGGCCGGGGCGGGGCGCCCGGTTCGGCGCTGGCGCAGTACGTGAACGACCGGCCGTACGCCGCCTCCTCGCTGCTCGCGGTAGCGCTGCGGACAGTGTTCGCGAGCGCCCTGCGCGGCGAGTGCCGTGCGCTGCCGGAGCGGGCCGCAGCGCCCCTGCCGCTGCGGGCCGAGGTGCCCGCGCTGCCCGCCCGCGGCGGCCCCGCGCTGGTGGCCCGGCTGTTCGAGCCGCTGGGCTGGCAGGTGACGGCCGAGCCGGTGCGGTTGGACGACAGCTTCCCCGAGTGGGGCGACTCGCGCTACGTACGGCTCGTGCTGGAGGGCGAACTGCGGCTGGCGGACGCGCTGCGGCACCTGTACGTCCTGCTGCCGGTGCTGGACGACGCCAAGCACTACTGGGTCTCGGCCGACGAGGTGGACAAGCTGCTGCGGTTCGGCGAGGGCTGGCTCGCCGGGCACCCCGAGCAGCAGCTGATCACCCGGCGCTATCTGGCCCGCCGCTGGTCGCTCACCCGGGAGGCGAACGAGCGGCTGGAGCTGGTGCGGCTGGCCGACGCCGACGACGTGGAGGTCGAGGAGATCGACAACGCCGTCGCGCCCGAGCGGCCCGAGGACGCCGAGGAGCGCCCGGCGCCGCTGGCGGTGCAGCGCCGGGAGGCGATCCTGGCCGGCCTGCGCGCGGCCGGCGCCACCCGGGTGCTGGACCTGGGCTGCGGGCAGGGCCAGTTGGTGGCCGCGCTGCTCAAGGAGCCGCGCTTCACCGAGATCGTCGGCGTCGACGTGTCGGTGCGCGCCCTGGAGATGGCCGCCCGCCGGCTGCGGCTCGACCGGATGGGCGAGCGCCAGTCCTCCCGCGTCACCTTGCTCCAGGGCTCGCTCGCGTACACCGACAAGCGGCTCAAGGGCTATGACGCGGCGGTGCTCAGCGAGGTCGTCGAGCACCTGGACCTGCCGCGCCTGCCCGCGCTCGAATACGCCGTCTTCGGCGCCGCCCGCCCCCGGACGGTGATCGTGACGACGCCGAACGTCGAGTACAACGTGCGCTGGGAGACGCTGCCGGCCGGCCACCGCCGGCACGGCGACCACCGCTTCGAGTGGACCCGGCGCGAATTCCGCGACTGGGCCGAAGCGGTGGCCGCCCGGCACGGCTACGCGGTGGAATTCCAGCCGGTCGGCCCGGACGACCCCGAGGTCGGCCCGCCCACCCAGCTCGCCCTTTTCACCAGCACCGGTGCCAGCACCGATGCCGGCACCGATGCCGCGCACGAGAACGAGAACGAGAAGAAGGAGGAGGCGGCATGACCGGGAACGACACGCACGGCACCACTGCTGCGCCCCGCACCCTCGCCGTCACCGACCTGTCCCTCGTGGTGCTGATCGGTGCCACGGGCTCCGGCAAGTCCACCTTCGCCGCCCGGCACTTCGCACCGACCGAGGTGCTCTCCTCCGACTTCTGCCGCGGCCTGGTCAGCGACGACCAGAACGACCAGAGCGCGACCCGCGACGCCTTCGACGTGCTGCACTACATCGCCGGCAAGCGGCTCGCGGCCGGCCGCCGTACGGTCGTGGACGCCACCAGCGTGCAGCAGGAGAGCCGCAGGCAACTGGTGCGGCTGGCCAGGGAGTACGACGTGCTGCCGATCGCCATCGTGCTCGACGTCCCCGAGCAGGTGTGCGCCGAACGCAACGCGGTACGCCCCGACCGCGCGTCGATGCCCCGGCACGTCATCCAGCGGCACCAGCGCGAGCTGCGCCGCTCGCTGCGCGGCCTGGAGCGCGAGGGCTTCCGCAAGGTCCACATCCTGCGTGGCACGGCGGAGATCGACGCGGCCCGGATCGTGGACGAGCCGAGCTACAACAACCTGCGCCACCTCACCGGCCCCTTCGACATCATCGGCGACGTCCACGGCTGCAGCTCCGAGCTGGAGACGCTGCTGGCCGAGCTCGGCTACGACAACGGCCGGCACCCGGCGGGCCGTACCGCGGTCTTCGTCGGCGATCTGGTCGACCGCGGTCCGGACAGCCCCGCTGTGCTGCGGCGCGTCATGAGCATGGTCGAGGCGGGCACCGCCCTGTGCGTGTCGGGCAACCACGAGAACAAGCTGAGCCGCCACCTCAACGGCCGCCGTGTCCAGCTCACCCACGGCCTGGCCGAGACCGTCGAGCAGTTCGCCCGCGAGGACGAGCGCGACCCGGACTTCCGCGGCCGGGCCGCCGACTTCATCGGCGGCCTGATCAGCCACTACGTCCTCGACGGCGGCCGGCTGGTGGTCTGCCACGCGGGTCTGCCGGAGAAATACCACGGCCGCTCCTCGGGCCGGGTCCGCTCGCACGCGCTCTACGGCGACACCACCGGCGAGACCGACGAGTTCGGCCTGCCCGTCCGCTACCCCTGGGCCGAGGACTACCGCGGCAGTGCCGCCGTCGTCTACGGCCACACCCCCGTCCCCACCACGTCCTGGATCAACAACACCCTCTGCCTCGACACCGGCGCCGTCTTCGGCGGCCGGCTCACCGCCCTGCGCTGGCCCGAGCGGGAGATCGTGGACGTACCGGCCGAGCAGGTCTGGTACGAGCCGGTCAAGCCGCTGCTCGCCGAGGCGCCCGGCGGACGCGAGGGCCGTCCGCTGGACCTCGGCGACGTGGCGGGGCGCAGGATCGTCGAGACCGGCCTGATGGGACGGCTCGCGGTGCGCGAGCAGAACGCGGCGGCGGCCCTCGAAGTGATGAGCCGCTTCGCCGTCGACCCGCAGCTGCTCTGCTACCTGCCGCCGACCATGGCGCCCTGCGCCACGTCCTCGGCGGACGGCTACCTCGAACACCCCGCGGAGGCCTTCGCCTCCTACCGGGCTGACGGGGTGCGGCAGGTGGTGTGCGAGGAGAAGCACATGGGCTCCCGCGCGGTCGCCCTGGTCTGCCGCGACGAGGCCGCCGCGGCCGAGCGGTTCGGCACCGCGGCCGGGGTGACCGGTGTGCTGCACACCCGCACAGGACGGCCCTTCTTCGACGACCCGGCCGTCACGGAAGAGGTCATCGGCCGGGTGCGTACCGCCGTCACGGCGGCGGGCCTGTGGGAGGAGCTGGACACCGACTGGCTGCTGCTCGACAGCGAGCTGCTGCCCTGGTCGCTCAAGGCGTCCGGCCTGCTGCGCAAGCAGTACGCGGCGGTCGGCGCGGCTGCGGGTGCCGCCTTCCCGCCCGCGCTGGCCGCGCTGGAAGCTGCGGCCGGGCGGGGCGCCGACGTGTCCGCGCTGCTGGCACGGCAGCGGGAGAGGGCCGTCGACGCGGCGGCGTTCACCGACGCCTACCGCCGCTACTGCTGGACCACCGACGGCCTGGAGGGCGTCCACCTCGCGCCCTTCCAGGTGCTCGCCGTCCGCGGCCGCAATCTGGCGGGTGAGCTGCCGCAGGACGGGCAGCTGGCGCTCATCGACCGGCTGGCCGACGCCGACCCGACCGGGCTGCTGCGCACCACCCGGCGGCTGATCGTCGACACGAGCGACGAGGCGTCGGTCGCGGCCGGCACGGACTGGTGGCTCGACCTGACCGCGGCCGGCGGCGAGGGCATGGTCGTCAAGCCGCTCACGGCCCTGGCCCGCGACCCCAGGGGCGGCCTCGTCCAGCCGGGTGTCAAGTGCCGTGGCCGCGAGTATCTGCGGATCATCTACGGGCCCGAGTACACGCGCCCGGCCCACCTGGCCCGGCTGCGGCAGCGGGCGCTCGGCCACAAGCGGTCGCTCGCGCTGCGGGAGTACGCGCTCGGGGTGGAGGCGCTCGACCGGGTGGCGGCGGGGGCGCCGCTGTGGCGGGTGCACGAGGCGGTGTTCGCCGTTCTGGCCCTCGAGTCCGAGCCGGTGGACCCGCGTCTGTGACCCCCCGCCCTGCCGGGCTTGTCCGGTCCCGGGGCCTTCTCCGACAGGGGCGCGGCCTTCCGCGCACCCTGTCGGGCACCCTCCGCCGCAGAAGGGAAGCCCCTCAGGGCGCGGGGAACCCCGCCCCGGGGGGAGGTCCCGGGACACGGCGCGCAGGTGGGCGAGGGGGTCCGGGCAGATATAAACGCACGGCACATGGGAAGCTCTGCTCTCATGGGATTTCACGTGGACTCCGAGACCGGCCGGCTGCGCCGCGTCATCCTGCACCGCCCGGATCTGGAGCTGAAGCGGCTCACCCCCACCAACAAGGACGCACTGCTGTTCGACGACGTCCTGTGGGTGCGCAGGGCGCGCGCCGAGCACGACGGTTTCGCGGACGTGCTGCGCGACCGCGGCGTCGAGGTGCACCTGTTCGGCGACCTGCTGACCGAGTCGCTGGAAGTGCCCGCCGCGAAGGCGCTCGTACTGGACCGGGTCTTCGACGAGAAGGAGTACGGTCCGCTCGCCACCGGCCCGCTGCGGGAGGCCTTCGACCGGCTGCCCGCGGCCGAGCTGACCGAGGCCCTGGTCGGGGGGATGACGAAGCGGGAGTTCCTGGCCCGTTTCGCGGAGCCGGTCTCGGTCCGCTTCCACGCCATGGACCTGGACGACTTCCTGCTGGCACCGCTGCCGAACCACATCTTCACCCGCGACACCTCCGCCTGGGTCTACGACGGGGTCAGCATCAACGCGATGCGCTGGCCGGCCCGCCAGCGCGAGACCGTGCACTTCGAGGCGATCTACCGGCACCACCCGCTTTTCGCGGACGGCGGCTTCCGGATCTGGTCGGAGGGCCAGAGCGCCTACCCCTCGACGATCGAGGGCGGCGACGTGCTGGTGATCGGGGCGGGCGCGGTGCTGATCGGGATGAGCGAGCGGACCACCCCGCAGGCGGTGGAGATGCTGGCCCGCGGGATGTTCGCGGCCGGGTCCGCGCGGACCATCGTGGCGCTGCACATGCCAAAGCGCCGTGCGTTCATGCATCTGGACACGGTCATGACGATGGTCGACGGCGACACCTTCACGCAGTACGCGGGCCTGGGGATGCTGCCGTCGTACACCATCGAACCCGGCGGCGAGGAGGGCGAGCTGAAGGTCACCGACCACGCGCCCGAGCACATGCACCGGGCCATTGCGGCGGCGATCGGCCTGGACTCGATCAAGGTGCTGACCGCGACGCAGGACGTGCACGCGGCCGAGCGGGAGCAGTGGGACGACGGCTGCAACGTGCTGGCCGTGGAGCCGGGCGTGGTGGTGGCCTACGAGCGCAACGCGACCACCAACACCTTCCTGCGCAAACGCGGCCTTGAGGTGATCGAGATCCCGGGCAGTGAGCTGGGCCGGGGGCGCGGCGGGCCGCGCTGCATGAGCTGCCCGATCGAGCGGGATGCGGTGTGAGCTGCGCCGCAGCCGGGAATCCCGGTAGCGGGGGGGCAGCACGGCAGCGGTTGAAGGGGCTGTATAAGAATGCCTAGTCTCGTATAGACTTCCAAGGTTGCCGATGAACCACCGACCGAGGAGTCCCCATGGCCGTCGATCTCAAGGGCCGCCATTTCGTCAAGGAGCTGGACTTCACGCCCGAGGAGTTCCTGGGCCTGGTGGAGCTGGCCGCCGGCCTCAAGGCGGCGAAGAGGGCCGGTACGGAGGAGCCGCGGCTGCGCGGCCGCAATCTCGCGCTGATCTTCGAGAAGACCTCGACCAGGACCCGCTGCGCCTTCGAGGTCGCCGCGGCCGACCAGGGCGCCACCACCACCTACCTGGACCCGGCGGGCTCGCAGATCGGGCACAAGGAGTCGGTCAAGGACACCGCCCGGGTGCTCGGCCGGATGTTCGACGCCATCGAATACCGCGGCTCCAGCCAGGTCGCGGTCGAGGAGCTGGCCCTGCACGCCGGGGTGCCCGTCTACAACGGCCTCACCGACGACTGGCACCCCACCCAGATGCTGGCCGACGTGCTCACCATGGTCGAGCACAGCGGCGGCGGCGTCACGGACCTCGGCTCGCGCGGCGTCGTCTTCGCCTACCTCGGCGACGCCCGGTTCAACATGGGCAATTCCTATCTGATCACCGGCGCCCTGCTCGGCCTCGACGTGCGGATCGTGGCGCCGCGCGCGTACTGGCCCAGCGAGGACGTCGTCGCCCGCGCCCGCCGGCTCGCCGAGACCACCGGCGCCGCGATCCTGCTCACCGAGGACATCGCCGAGGGCGTCCTGGACTGCGACTTCGTCGTCACCGACGTCTGGGTCTCGATGGGCGAGCCGAAGGAGGTCTGGGCCGAGCGGATCACCGCGCTCGCGCCCTACGCGGTCACGATGGACGTGCTGCGCGCCACCGGCAAGCCGGACGTGAAGTTCCTGCACTGCCTGCCCGCCTACCACGACCTGGGCACCGAGGTCGGCCGGCTGATCCACGAGCAGTACGGCCTGACCGAACTGGAGGTCACCGACGAGGTCTTCGAGTCGGCCCACTCGGTGGTCTTCGACCAGGCCGAGAACCGCATGCACACCATCAAGGCGGTCCTGGTCGCCACCCTGTCCTGACGCACGCCCCGGCGCACGGAAGTCCCGCCCGCCGGTCACCCGCCCGGCCGGCTCCGCCGCGCCAGGGCGCCCGGAAGCTCGCGCCGGTAGTCCTGGTAGCCGCGCTCGTAGCGGGCGCCGGCCTCAGGCCGCGGCGCGACCGTACGGAAGCCGCCGGGCCGGGGCCGGGAGGAGTCCCGTTCGCCCAGCGACCGGCGGGCGGTCAGGACGACGCCGAGCGCGCCCACCTCGCGGGTGCCGGGGACGCGGACCGGGCGGCCGAGGACGTCCGCGAGCAGCTGCGTCCAGGCCCGCGACCTGGTGCCGCCACCGCATGCCATCAGGGTGCGGGTGAGCCCCGCGGCCTCCAGGCAGTGCCGGGCGGCGTAGCCGATGGATTCGCAGACCGCCCGTACGACGTCGGCCCGGCCGTGGCCGAGAGTGAGCCCGTCGAGCCGGCCGCGGGCGCCGGGCGCGACGAAGGGGGCGCGTTCGCCCGCCTCGGACAGGAAGGGCAGGCAGGTCACGCCGTTGGCGCCGGGCGGACTGGCGGCCAGCAGGTCCTCCAGGTCCCCGGTCGTCGCCCCGGTCAGCGACAGCGCCCACTCCAGGCCCGCGGAGCCGACCATGGCGGGCATGGCCCGCAGCCACCGGCCGCGGTCCGGGGTGCACAGCCACATCCCGGCGGGTTCGGCCTCGGGACGGATTTGCACCTGGTCGGTCAGGACCTGCGAGGCCAGCGTCGTGCCGACGATCAGCAGGCCGTCCCCGACGTCCTGCACCCCGCTGCCGACAGCGGTCGCCGGCAGGTCATAGGGTCCCGCGACCACCGGGAGTCCGCGCGGCAGGCCCAGCAGTTCCGCTCCCCGCGCGTCGAGGGCGAGCACCGTGCCCGGTGCGGCCGGCGCGGCGAGCAGGCGGGCCTGCTCCGAGAGCCCGCACGCGGCCAGGGCCTCGGCCGCGTACGTACGGTCGTGCGGGCGCAGGAAAGGGAGCGTGGCGTCGGAGGCGTCCACGCAGACCCGGCCTGTGAGGTGCTGGGCGACGGCGTCCACGCAGTAGCCGGCCACGGCGGAGCGCTCCAGGGTCCCGGGCTCGTGCTCCTGGAGCCAGGCCAGCAGCGGGGCGTGGCTGCCGGGGAACATTCCGGAACCCGTGTGGCGGTGGACCTCCCGTACGGTGCCGTCCGCCAGCCAGCGCGTCACGTAGGAGGACGCCCTGCCGTCCATCCACGAAATCGGCGGGCGGGTGGCCAGGCCCTGTTCGTCCCGCAGCCACAGCCCGTCGCCCTGCCCGGTGAGGGCGAGCGCCGCGGGCGGCGAGTCGCAGCGGCCCGCGGTCTCGCGTACGACGTCGCCGACCGTGCGCAGGACGTGCGCGAGATCCTGCTCGACCCGGCCGCCCGGCAGGCGGTTCAGGCGGCTGCGGCGGGTCGCCTGGGCGAGGACGCGGTCGTCGCCGTCGAAGGCGACGGCCTTGGTGACCGAGGTGCCGATGTCGACCCCGATGACGACCGTCATGACCGCTGCCCTGCGGCGTAGCCGGGGTTGGCCAGATGGTCCGGCTGCTCACCGCGGATGTGGCGCGCGACATCGGCCGCGGCGATCGCGGCGGCGCGCTGGGCGGTCTGCCGGCTCGCGCCCGCCAGATGCGGGGTGGTGATGACGTTGGGCGCGTGGTGCAGCGGCCAGTCGGCGGGCGGCGGCTCGATGTCGTAGACGTCCAAGGCCAGGGCGCCGAGCCGGCCGGTGCGCAGCAGGTCGGGCAGCGGCGCGTAGTCCAGCAGGCCGCCGCGCGCGGTGTTGACCAGGACGGCCCCGTGCGGCAGCAGGGCGAGCCTGTCCGCGTCGAGGAGGTGCCGGGTCCCGGGCGTCAGCCGCGCGTGCAGGCTCACCACGGAGCAGCGGCGCAGGAGGTCGTCGAGCGGCACGGGTTCGACCCCGTCGGCGCGGGCGGTGTCCTCGTCGGTGTAGGGGTCGTGGACCAGTACCCGGGCACCGAAGGCCCGCAGGACCCGGGCCACGATCCGGCCGATGGCGCCGTAGCCGATCAGGCCGACGTCGGCCCCGTCCAGCTCGGTGCCCGCTTCGTCGTACGCGTACAGGTGGCCCTGCCAGTCCCCGTCCCGCAGCGCGTGGCTGGAGGAGGGGATCCGGCGCATGGCGGCGAGCATCATCGCGACGGCGAACTCGGCGGCGGCCGGCGCGTTGCGGCCGGGGGCGTAGCTGACTGCGACGCCGTGCCGGGTCGCCGCGTCGAGGTCGACGTTCACCGGCCCGCCGCGGCAGACGGCGACCATCCGCAGAGCGGGGCTCGCGGCGAAGACCCGCTCGGTCAAGGGCGCCATCTGCGTCACGCAGATCTCGGCGCCCCGCAGCTTCTCGATGACCTGGTCCTCGGTGCCGCTGGCCTCGATGACGCCGCCGACGGGGCCGAAGGGCTCATGGGGCCAGGGCAGGGTCAGCGGGGTCACCATGAGATCGGCCGACAGCCGATCGCCGAGAGCGCCGCGCAGCGCCGTCTCGAAGATGTCGGGGCCGACGAAATGGTCTCCTGCGGCGAGAACGTGCATCGGATCTCCTCTTCACGCAGCGTGTTCGCGCTTCGGATGATAGATCTAACATTTATGATGTGAAGAAGCAATGCCGCCGGGCCGCACAGAGCGGCCCGGCGTCCCGAGTGAGAGGCGTCAGATGGCGACCCGACTGCTGCTCGTACGGCACGGCCAGACCGAATGGCACGCGGAGAACCGCTATGCGGGGATCTCCGACGTGGCACTGACCGAGGAGGGGCTGCGCCAGGCCGAGGCGCTGGGCGCGTGGGCCGGGTCGCGCACGATCGACGCGGTCGCCTGCTCGCCGCTGAGCCGGGCCCGCGCCACGGCCGCCCCCGCCGCCGGCCGGCTCGGCCTCGTCCCCGAGGTCGTCGCGGGCCTCAGGGAGGTGGACTTCGGGTGGGGCGAGGGCCGCACGCTGGCGGAGATGCGGGCCGCGGACCCCGACGCCGTCCGGGCCTTCGAGACCGACGCCGCGGCCCACCCGCTGCCGGGCTCCGAGCCGCCGCTGCCGGCCGCGCGCCGGGGCCGGGAGGCGCTGCGCGGCCTCGCGGAACGCCACCCGGGCGCCGTCGTCCTGGTCGTGGCCCACAACAGCCTGCTGCGCCTGGCGCTGTGCCTGATGCTCGGGATGGACGTCGGCGGCTACCGGCGCCTGCTGCCGGTGCTCGACAACGCGGCCGTCACCGAGATCGAGGTGGATGGGGAGCGCACCGGCCTGCGCTCGCTGAACGTGCCCACGGGTGCCTTCCCGCACGCCCTGTGAGGGAGACTGTGGGAATGAACACCACCGGCGCGTGGACGGGTACCGCCCGCCCCCAGGACGCCCGCAGGCAGACCATCGCCGAGCATGTGCTCAAGCGGGGATCGGCCACAGTCGCCGAGCTGGTGGAGCTGACCGAGGTCAGCGCGATGACCGTCCACCGCGACCTGGACGAGCTGGCCAGGCGCGGTGTGCTGCGCCGGTTCAGGGGCGGTGTCTCGGCCCTGCCCTCGACGGTGTTCGAGAGCAACCTCGACTACCGGCTCGGCGTGCACGTCGCCCAGAAGGAGGCCATCGCCGCGGCGGCCGCCGAGCTCGTCGAGCCGGGCATGTCGGTGATGCTGGACGACTCCACGACGGCGCTGGCGCTCGCCCGGCTGCTGGCGACGTTGGGACCGCTGACGGTGGTGACCAACGCGCGCCACATCGTGGACGTGTTCATCGAGCACGACGAGATCCGCCTGATCGGCCTCGGCGGAGAGTATTCGCGCACCCACGACTCCTACCTGGGCGTGCCGTGCGTGGAGGCGATCGAGGCGCTGTCCGTGGACATGGTGCTCGTCAGCACCTCCGCGATGGACGCGCGGATGACGTACCACCAGGAGCAGGACGTCGTGCTGGTCAAGCGGGCGATGCTGCGGTCCGGCACCCGCAGGACGCTCATGATGGACCGCTCGAAGATGTCCCGCACGGCACTGCACCGGCTCGGACCCGTGGCCGACTTCGACCACCTCGTGGTGGACGAGGGCGTGGACGCCGACGCGCTCGCCGAACTGCGGGAAGCCACCGACGTGCGAGTGGCCCCGGCGGCCGGCTGACCCCTGTCGCCGAGGCCGCCGGCTGACCCGCTGTCAGTGGCGCCGGCCGGCCCCGCCGTCCCGGTCGTCGGCCGCGCCGCTGCCGGTCGGTTACGGGGTGCGGGCCGCCGGCCGGCTCCGCCCCGGACACCGGCGGAGGTACCCGTACGCCCTGGGCAGTACCATCCAGAGCTGTTAATCTCACATGACATGTGATGTAAGTGAGCCGGAGTGACATCTCCGTCCTTCGCGTGCGCTCCCGTTTTCCCACGGGGAATCAACGCGCTGTCACTTTGTGTCATGACCCCTCAGGAGAGGAACGGGCGCGCCCCCATGACTGCTTCCGATACGACGACGGCGCCGCACGCCGTCCCCGTGGTCGTCGGCCTCGATGTCGCGACCGCCGCCGTGCGCGTGGTGTGTGTCGACGCCCGCGGACGGGTCGCCGCAGCGGGCGGCGCGGACCTGCCCCAGCCGGTACGCACCCCGGGCGGCGGCCGTGAGCAGGACGCCGGGACCTGGTGGCCCGCCGCCGCCGAGGCGCTGCGCCAGGCCACCTCGCGGCTGCCGGGCCGTGGCGCCGAGGTGCGGGCGATCACCGTCTCCGCGACCTCGGGCACCTTCGTCCTGGCCGACAGCGCGGGCGAGCCGGTGTGCCCCGGCTCGATGTACGACGACCGGCGCGGCGCCGATCTCAACGCCGAGGCCCGACTGCTCGGCGCCGACCGCTGGAAGCGGCTGGGCCTGTCGGTGGGCCCGACAGCGGCGCTGGGCCGGGTGGCCCGGCTGGCACGGCTCAGCCGCGGCCCGGCCCCGGCCGCCGACGACGGCTGCGACCGCCTGCGCAGCGGGGACGCCGGGTCCTTCCGCGTCCTGCACACCCCCGACCTGCTCGGCCGGCACCTCACCGGGGCGCCGGTGGCCGCCGACTGGAGCCACGCGCTCAAGACCGGCTACGACCCGGGCGCGGGGGAGTGGCCGGCCGAGGTCCTCCCCGCGCTGGGCGTCCCTGACACGTGGCTGCCCGCCGTCCGGGCGCCGGGGTCCGAGGCCGGCGTCGTCTGCCGGCGGGCGGCGGACGAGACGGGGCTGCCCGAGGGCTGCTCGGTACGCCTGGGCATGACGGACGGCTGCGCGGGTCAGATCGCCACCGGCGCGGTCCTGCCGGGCCGGTTCGTGGGTGTGCTGGGCACCACTTATGTGCTCAAGGGCGTGACCCGGGACCTGGTCACCGACCCCTGGGGCGCGATGTACAGCCATCGGCACCCCGACGGGTGGTGGCTGCCGGGCGGGGCGTCCAACACCGGCGGCGAAGCGCTGGCCGGCACGCCCGCCGACCGGCTCGCGGCTCTCGACGCCGCCGCGTCCGCCCGCGGCCCCGCGGCCTGCGTCCACTACCCGCTGCGCCGCGAGGGCGAGCGCTACCCGTTCGTCTCCGGTGCGGCCCGCGGCTTCCGGCTCGGCGCCCCCCGCGACGACGTCGAAGGGCACCGGGCGGCGCTGGAAGGCGTCGCGTTCCTGGAGCGGCTGGCCGTCGACCATGCCCGGGCCCTCGGCATCGCCGTGGACGCCCCGCTGCACACCGCGGGCGGCGGCAGCCGCAGCGCGCTGTGGAACCGCGTCCGCGCCACCGCTCTGGACATGCCCCTGCGCACCGTCCCGCGGGCGGAGACCGCCTTCGGCGCCGCGCTCATCGCCGCGGCCGGGACGCTGCACGCGAGCCTGGCGGACGCCACCGACGCCATGGTGGAGCCGGGGCAGGTGGTGGAGCCGGTGCCGGCCGAGCGCGAGGCGCTCCAGGACTCCTACGGGCGCTTCACGGCGGAGCTGCGCGCGCGGGGGTGGCTGGACAGGGACTGACCGGGGGGGGGGGGGGGGGGGGGGGGGGGGGGGGGGGGGGGGGGGGGGGGGGG
>NZ_JAJSYW010000176.1:0-15115 GCF_036815005.1 Streptomyces sp. IBSBF 2435
GGCGAAAGTACCATCCGCCTCCCAGAAGTCCTGCCAGCGCCGCTCGATATCGGCAGCCAGGCGCGCGGTATAGCGGTGGGGCGGCTGTTCGCCGTGCTCCGCGCGCGCCGTCCCGAAGGCGGGCGTTGGGCTCATCGTCGAACTCCTTCGTCAGGTGAGGGGGCTGGAACGCACACACCGCGCGGCGATCGCTTCACGTCGCCCGGGCGGATCCTGCCGAGTTTCCCGGCGCGGCCGTACAGCTCTGGCCGGCGCCGCTCCCCTTGTCACGGAGCTCAACGGACAGCAGCGTCCGGCCGCGGCCCGGGCGCAGATTCCACCGCAGCCGCAGGCGGCCCATCCGTATCGCGGTGCCGCCCACTCCCAGGGACGCGCCCGCGGCGATCAGCCCGCCGGCCAGAAACCCGATCCGGGGGCCGCAGGCGTCGGTGACCCAGCCCGTGAGGGGGCCGCCGATCGGAACGCCGCCGAGGAAGACGAGCATGTACAGGCTCATGACCCGGCCGCGCATGCCGGAATCGCTGGCGAGCTGGACGATCGTGTTGGCTGTGGTGTTGAACGCCAACCCGAAAGCTCCGACCGGCACCATGAGGACGGCGAAGAACCAGAACGCCGGGGCCAGCGCGGCCACCACTTCGATCATCCCGAAGAGCAGCGCGCCGATCAGCAGAAGCCGCAGCTGGGTGCGGCCGTGGCGGGCGGCCAGCAGCGCGCCGACCACGGCACCGACCGCCATCAGGCTGTTGAGCAGGCCGTAGGTGCCGGCGCCCCCGTGGAACACCTTGTTGGCGAACGCGGAGAGCCAGATCGGGAAGTTGAGGCTGAAAGTGCCGACAAAGCCGACCAGCACGATCGGCCGGACGAGTTCCGGCTTCCCCGCCACGTAGCGCAGCCCCTCACGCAGCTGTCCGCGGCCGCGGGGCACGGGTTCGACCTCATGCAGTTCCGACGTCCTCATCAGGAGGAGGCCGGCGAACGGGGCCAGAAAGGACAGGCCGTTGATCAGGAACGCCCAACCGATGCTCAACGTCGTGATCACGATCCCGGCGACCGCCGGACCGACCAGCCGGGAGACCTGGAAACTGGCGGAGTTCAGCGAGACGGCGTTGCGGACTCCGGCCGGCCCCACCATCTCCACCACGAAGGTCTGCCGGGTGGGATTGTCCACGACGATCACCGCACCGACCATGAAGGCGACGGTGTAGACCTGCCATACCCGCACGGCGCCGCTGAGCGCGAGTACGGCGAGGGCCAGCCCGAGAAGTCCTAACGCGGCCTGGGTGCAGAGCAGAATCCGCCGTTTGGGATACCGGTCGGCGATCACCCCGCCGTACAGGCCGAAGAGCAGCATCGGCAGAAACTGCAAGGCCGTGGTGACGCCCACCGCGAAGGACGAGCCGGTGAGGCTGAACACCAGCCAGTCCTGGGCAATTCGCGCCATCCAGGTGCCCGTGTTGGAGATCGCCGCGGCAGTGGCGAAAAGGCGGTAATTGCGAATCCGCAACGAGCCGAAGGTGCCCGCTGTCTCCGTGGGACGGCTGGGCCCGGTTCCGGTGTCCACGTCGGCCGGCGCGCTCAATCGGTACCCCCTTCCCGTTCATGGCGTGTCGCCTTGCATCGCGTTCACGATCCCGTGGGCGACGGCGGACCCGTGGGTCCGTCACGTGTCCGACTTGGTCCAGCATGCCCGGTTTCTGCCGGTGGCTCGATCGAGCCGCCCCAGGATCACCCGCAGGCCGCACCGTGACAAGAGGGGGTGCTATGCGCCGATGGGCGGCTCAGGACCGACCCTCCGCGCATGTGCGAAAGAGGGTGGGGAACTGTGCGTGAGGATCCGCTCGCCGGGATTCCGCGCGCCACCTGGGGCGCTGCGGGCACCGATGCTCCCGTCTCACTCGCATCAGTCATACGACCGCTACTACGTCAGCACCGTAGGACCCAAGCTGGAGAACGTAGACCGTCCGATGGCGGCGGGGGGAGAAAAGCTACGTCCGCCTTATTCGGCCGGTGTGTCCGAATCGCGGTGCGTCAGGCTCTCTTTTCGACCTGGAGCAGCCGTGCCCGGGCCGGCGTACGCGCTGAGGAGCGCCACCGGAGCATCGGCGGCGCTCCTCGGCGCGTACGGGGTGGTCAGCCGCGGTGGCCGCGGTGGCCGCGGTGGCCAGGTCAGGGCTTTGCGGCAGCGCCGTAGCCGTAGCTGGAGGTGAGGTTGCCGCTGGTGTCGCGCAGGGCGGCGTTGTCACCCTTGTCGTTCCAGATGGGCTTGCCGCTGCCGTAGCTGAAGCCTGGTTTTGCCGGTGAACACACAGCCGCTCTTGCCGCCGCCCGCGGGTATGCCCCACCGCACATTGCTGGTGCCGAGCCCTTCGAGATCGGGCGGGCTGGCGGTCATCGAAGGCACGTACCTGTCGTGGTGACAGTCGGCATACGTCGTCTCGCTTCCTGCTCGGGCAGTCGGCGGCAGGACGAGCCCGGCCCGGCTGCGGTTCGCACGCCACAAGGAGGCGCGGTCACGAAACGTAGCCCCGCCGACACATGGCGTGGGCGATGATCTTGTGTCCTGACCTGAAAGCAGGCCCCGTGGCCGGTCGGACGCTCTTGACCGCCTCACCACGGCGACGCGGACGGTCCGAGGGGCGGCCGGGTCCGTTCCCCGAGCGTCGAATTCATCCTTGCGGGTGAACTGGAAATCCTCGGTGGCACGCTCACCCGTGAGCCTCGTGGGTGGAGGATCCGCCCATCATGCGGAGCATCGCCGTGCCGCCGGTGCGGAAGAACCGCACCAGGAGGGCGGCGGCCAGCAGGAGGAAGGTGATGTTGAGCCACGTGGTGTAGTCCCAGGTGACGCCCTCCGTCGGGATCTTCGCGCCGGCCTGGTCGGGCACGAGGCCCAGGCCGCTGAAAGCGAACTCCACGGCGTACCCGGCGATGGCCGTGGCGAGGTAGAACGTGCCGAGCAGGAAGAGCGCCATTCTCGCGCCGTAATACTTCCGGTAGATGTTCAGGATCGGCAGGATCAGCAGGTCGGCGAAGACGAACGCGACGACACCGCCGAAACTGATGCCTCCCTTCCACAGCACGACCGCGAGCGGCACATTGCCGATGGAGCACACGAACGAGGCGATCGCGACGAGCGGGCCGACGACGGGCCCCCAGAGTTTGGAGGCCAGCGGATGGCCTTCGAAGAAGAACGTGCGCCAGAAGGAGTCGGGCACCCAGGCGGCGACGGCGCCTGCGATGAGCAGGCCGATGACCAGGTCGCGCAGGATCGCCGCCCATTCCATGACGAAGACGTGGCTGGTGGAGGTGAAGCCCTCGCGGGACAGCAGCCGCCGGGCGAAGGAGCCCTCGCGTGTGACGGACATGTCCATCGCGGCATGGCCCTCCATCGAACCGGCCAGCCCCTGTTCGGCCTGCTCGCGTGCCTGGCGCAGGCGTGTGTCGTGCAGGAGCAGCCGGAAGAGCACCGCGAGCACGACGATCATGAGGGTGCCGCCGGCGAACTCCGCCGCGGTGAATTGCCAGCCCATCAGCAGCGCGAGGATGACGCCCAGCTCGACGACGAGGTTGGTCGAGGCGATCTCGAAGGCCATCGCCGCGGTGAAGTTCGCGCCCTTGCGGAACAGCGAGCGGGCCAGGGCGACCGCCGCGTAGGAGCAGGAGGACGAGGCGGCGCCCAGGCCGGCGGCGACAGCGAGGGTGCGGGGGCGGTCGTCGCCGAGCAGCGAGACGACGGTGGACTTGCGGACGACGGCCTGGACGACGGCGGACAGGGCGAAACCCAGGATCAGGGCCCAGGTGATCTCCCAGGCCATGGAACCGGTGATCGACAGGGCGTGCAGTACGGCGTGGATCATCCCTGAAGCCTTCCGGGACGAGCAGGACATGGGGTCCACCGACACGGGGCACTGCGCGGCACGCCAGTGCCCGAGTTGTCGGGAGGTGATGGCCAGGGCATCATGAAAATGACGATCGCACATATGGTGTTCGCGCCAGATCGGAAGCGGCCTGAACGTAATCGCGGGCTCGTGGTCCTCGGCCTGACAGCGCCGATTCGCCGATTCACCCGCTCGCGGTACGGGAGACGGGTCCGGTGCGCCCCGCATGATCCAGCACGACCCTGGTGCGGGAGGCTCGCAGTGGGCAGTGTTTCCTTTCTTCTGATAGCCGTCATCCTGACCGCGCTCGCCTTCGATTTCACCAACGGGTTCCACGACACCGCCAACTCCATGGCGACATCCATCGCCACCGGGGCGCTGTCGCCGCGGGTGGCCGTCGCAGTGGCCGGCGTCCTCAACCTCGTCGGCGCCTTTCTCTCGACGAAAGTGGCATCCACTATTTCCACCGGGATCGTCGACGACAAAAAGGTCTCTTTGGTGATGATCTTCGCGGGACTGGTGGGCGCGATTCTGTGGAATCTGACCACCTGGCTCTTCGGCCTTCCGTCGAGTTCCTCGCACGCGTTGTTCGGCGGGCTCATCGGGGCGGTATGGGTCGGGGCCGGCGGACCGGCGATCCATTTCGACACGGTCGTCGAGAAGATCGTGATCCCGGCGATCGCCTCACCGATCCTGGCATGCGGGGTGGCCCTGGTGGCGACGTACCTGGCCTATGTGATCACCCGGCGGACGTCGGAGCGCAAGGCGAGAAAAGGGTTCCGCAGGGGGCAGATCGGGTCGGCCTCCCTGGTGGCCCTGGCCCACGGCACCAACGACGCGCAGAAGACCATGGGGGTCATCACCCTCGCGCTCATCTCCACCGGAGTCCTCCACCGCGGCGCGCAACCGCCCTGGTGGGTCGTGCTCTCGGCCGGCCTGGCGATATCGCTGGGCACGTACGTCGGCGGCTGGCGGATCATCCGCACCATGGGAAGGGGCCTGACCGACATCGAGGCCCCCCAGGGCTTCACCGCGGAGACCACCGCGACGGCGGTCATCCTGTCCTCGTCGCACCTGGGATTCGCGCTGTCCACCACCCAGGTCTGCACCGGCGGCATCCTGGGCGCGGGCCTCGGCCGCAGACTGGCCCGGGTGCGGTGGGGTGTCGCCGGGCGGATCGCGGTGTCCTGGGCCCTGACCCTGCCCGCGGCGGCGGCCGTGGGAGGCGTCGCGGCGTGGGTCGCCGACCGGGGGAACCTCGGTGTCGCCCTCGTCGCGCTTGTCGCCCTGGCCGCGGCGGCCGGCTTCTACGCACTGTCCCGGCGCGCGCCGGTGAACCGGGAGAACGTCAACGAACTGCCCGACCGGCACGAGGAACCCGCCGACCGGTCGGCCGTGTGATCCCCGCAGCGGTCGAAGGAGCGCAGGATGGATATCAAATGGACCAGCCTCGGGGAGGTGGCGCTGGCCAGTTTCGGTGTCACCGTCCTGGTCGTCGTGATGTTCTCCCTAGGGGTCGTCGCCTGGAACCGCATGGTGGCACCGCGGGGTGCGGGCCCGGTCGGCCGACGGGACCGGGTCGCCGGGGGCGCGGCGGTGCTGTGCTTGGCCGCGTGCCTGGCGGCGGCGGCGTACGGAATAGACATGATCGTCCCCGGCTGACGGTGTCGCCGCGCTACGAGACGGCGCGGTACGTCATGGTGCGGGTGCGGTTTTCGGCGGGGCGGGAGAATTGGGCCAGGGAGACCGCCCCGTAGCGGGCCTGAACACCGGCCCACGCCGGGTCGACTGGTGCTCGGCGCGCTGATGGCGGTGGCGGCGTGTGCCGCCGGGACGGCCGCACGATGGGCCGAGCGGCGTCGGACGGCCGATCGTGCGGTGGGCGACCGCGGACCTCTACGGGACTCAGAGGTGTCCTGGGCCGCCGGCCGGCTCGGGCAGCGGGCGGGCGGCGCGGAGCCGCAGGTGGCGGCTGTGGTGCCGCTGCTCCAAGCCGGGCGGCGCAGTTTCGGGAGCCGGTACGATCAGATTCTAATAACAGGCCCATGGCGCCAAACGCGTGGATCACGAAAAGAGAGCAAAAAGCGGCTGCACGGGGGAGGTCAGCGTCGGTCAGGGGGCGTCGTGGGGGTGACGGCGCGGCGTAGCTGTTCCATCTTGGGCGGGAGCAGGTGCGCGAGCGCGTATCGCCGGCGGCCGGTGGCGTAGGCGCGGGCGAGGCCCCTGTCCTCCAGCGGCAGGCCGGGCGGGCGGAGGGCGGCGCGGCCGTGGTCGTCGGGCAGGCCGGTGTGGTTGGACCGAAGGCTCACCCACAGTGCGGTGGCCGCGCCTTGCAGGGGGGCGGTCAGCTGTCCGCGGGCCGGGAGCCACTGCCGTAGCGCCCGTGTGGTCAGCATGGACAGCGGCAGCACATCCGGTCCGGCGAGTGCCACTGCGGCTGTGCTGTGCTGCGGGCGGCGCCGCACTGTCACATGGGACATGTCCTCGTGGAGGTCGGCGAGTTGCTGGCCGGCCAGCTCGCCGGCGCGGGCCGCGGTGTCCAGGACCATGGCGACCATGGCGGTGAACCGCGCCTGGCCGGGGTCGAGTTGCGCCGACAGGGCGTCGCCGAGCCGCCCGCGCAGCTCCGCGAGTTCACCGGGCTGCGGTGTGGGCCGCAGCGCGACCGGCGGGCGGGTGGCCGGATCGCGCCCCCAGGGCGGTGCGGCCGTCTGCAGCCGCGGCTGCCGCGCTGCCGCGAGGAGCAGGTCGACGCAGTCCCGTCGCGCCTGGTTGGTCGCACGGCTGGTCGGCGGCCTGCCTCCGCCGACCAGCCGGTCCCGCAGCTCGCCGGACTCGGCCACGTCGAAGTACCGCTGGAGCGTGCGGACATCGAGCAGCGTGGTCAGGCTGTCGCGGGCCGGGCGGAAGGCGTCCAGGGCCAGTGCCCGGGACAGTTCGCCGCGGAAGGCGCCGAGTTGGCGCCGCCGGGAGGGGCCGACCGCGGGCATGGAGTCGAGCAGGTGGTCGAGTGCGCGGATCGAGGCGTACACCCGGCGATTGTCCCGCACCGTACCGCCCCGCTCTGGCCCGCACCGCCCTGGACCTGCCGCGCCGGCGGCAACCGAGCACGGGATTCGTCAGGCGAAGGTGTCGCAGTCGGCGACGGCGCCGGACTTGTAGCCGGTGGTGAACCACTGCTGGCGTTGCGCCGCCGAGCCGTGGGTCCAGGTGTCCGGGGTGACCTTGCCCTGGTACTTCTGCTGGATGCGGTCGTCGCCTACGGAGGCGGCCGCGTCCAGCCCCAGGCTGATGTCGGACTGCGTCAGTTGGGTGATGAGCGGCTTTCCGCTCCCGGGGTCAGGGGTGGTGGTGGCGTGGTGGGCCCATACCCCGGCGTAGCAGTCCGCCTGTAGCTCCAGTTTCACCGAGCCGCTGTTCCGGCCCTCGCCGCTGCCCCGGGAGATGGTGCCGCTCAGGTCCTGGATGTGGTGCCCGTATTCGTGCGCGATGACGTACGCCTGGGCGAAGGGGCCCCCCTTGGCGCCGAACTTGCTGCTGAGCTCGTCGAAGAAGCCGAGGTCCAGGTAGACCTTGTCGTCGGCGGAGCAGTAGAAGGGCCCGACCTCGGAGGTCGCGTTTCCGCAGCCGGTGCTCACGCTGCCGGTGAACAGCGAGGTCGGGGCCTGGGTGTAGGACTTCCCCGCGGCCGTCTCGGTCTGCTTCCAGAACGCCTGGACGCTGTCGACCACGGCCACGACCCGGCAGTCGTCCTTGCTGTTGGCGTCCGCGCCGGTACGGCAGTCCGCCGCGAGATCGCCTGAGCCGGTGCCGTGGGCACCCGTGCCGGTGGTGCTGTCGGAGCTGAGCAGGCCCGGGTTCACCCCGAAGACCACCGAGGCGATCAGCACCAGCAGTCCGACCACTCCGCCGCCCACCGTCTTCCCGCCACCGGGGATCCCGCCCAGTGCCCCGCCCCGGTTGTCCTGGACCTCGGAGGTGTCCAGGGCGGCGTTGTCGTCGAACTCCATTCGCTGACTCTCCTCAAGCCGCGCGCGCCGGCCTGCCCCGCGCCGCCCGGTCCGCCTACCCCTCCGAGCGGGTCTCATCCGGGGAGCTTCCTGCCGGAGCCGGAGCCGGAGCCGGAGCCGGAGCCGGAGCCGGCGTCATGGCGACCGCCGGCTCCGTCGCGCTTCCGGTTGAGTGAACGCGTCCTGCGCGGTTATGCGGTGCGCATGACTGATGCGCACCGCAAGCCCGACAGTTCATCTCCCCGCGAGAACGAAGATGTGGAGGACGAGGTCATGGATGAGGTGCTCGCCTCCTACACCGACGCGATCAACGAACGCCAGGTTCCTCGTGTCCCGGAGCATGACGACCCTGAGCGGAAGTGATCCTGGGCGGGAGTGACCCGGAGCGGGGGTGATCCTGGGCGGGAGCGGCCCGGCCCGGCGCGCCTCCGCCCCGTCACGGCCGCGCTGACGCCGGGAGCCTCAGTTGAGGGTGCAGCCGCTGGCTCCGTAGAGGCCGTTGTCGCCCGCGGCGAATGCCTGGCAGGTGACCGTCTGGTGGCCGTAGTTGTAGACGGGCGGGCCGAACGGGCCGGGGAAGAAGCCGATGGCGCTCAGCTGGTCCACCTCGACGGTGTAAGGGCCCCCGGTGTCGGTGAAGGAGCCGCAGCCGACAGCGGTGAAGTTGTAGATCGAGCCGAGGACTCCGAAACCGGTGGTGCAGTGCACGGCGGTGGCCGCCTGGGCGCTGCCCGCACCGGCCATGACACCTCCGACCGCGAGGGCCGCTGTGGCGAAGAGTGTGGCGGTGGCGCGGGTGTGGCTGCGTAAGCTCATGTGTCCTAAATCCTCCTGCTTGACGGAGGAACAGGCTAAAGGTCCGTAGCCCGGGCGCGCATCACCCGATCGGACTAGTGCGGCCCGGGCGAATGACCAGTGGGCACCGTCAGGTCGAGGTCACGGTGCGCCTACCCTGGAGTGCGGCGCGCAGAGCACCTTTGGGTGCGGGGTATTTCTCCGGCGGCCACTGAACGCCCGGGCAGCGACGCGGGTACCTGCGACTGCCTTCACCCGTGCACAGAGGAAAGCGAGCTGAATCGCCATGGCGGACAACGCCACTTTGCAGTCCCAGTATCTTGCCCAGGTCGAGGCCGACCTGGAGCGCACCACCAAGGAGAAGACCCGTATCGCCGCCGAGCTGGCTGCGTTGCAGGAGCAGTTGACGGTCCTGGAGCAGGACCACGCACTGCTGGTCGGCGTCCGGCAGACCCTGGTCGGTGCGACACCCGCGACCGCGCAGGGAGCCGGTCCGGTCGGCGTACCGGCCGATGCGCCGACGGTGCCCCGGGCGCGTACTCCCAAGCCGGCCGCCCGGACACGCAAGTCGTCCGCCGCCGAGAAGCCCGCGGCCAAGAGCGCGACAGCCGCCAGCGGTTCCTCGGGCACCCCGACCCTGGTGAAGCTGGTGGCCGCCGACCTCACCGAGCACGGCGAACCGCGCTCGGCAGCCGAGATCACCACGTCACTCACCCGGGCCCACCCCGGCCGGAAGATCCAGCCGACCGCGGTGCGCAACACCCTCGAAGCCCTGGTGGCCAAGGGACAGAGCCTCCGCTCCAAGCAGGGCCGGTCCGTCTACTACTCACCGGCCGCAACCGCCCCCGCCCCGGCCGCGGCAGCCGACGAGACCGCTGCCGCGACCGCCTAGCTGCCGGGCCGCTGCTCAGGCTCGTGCTCGACCCGGGTGACACGTGGGCGCGAGGGTGAGCGGGACCGGACCTTCCCTGCCGCGGCAAGAAGCTGTGCCCGGCCCGCGAGCGGCCGGCTCAGGGGGTCGGCCTTCGTTCAGCAGACGGCGTACGCGGCCTGGGTCGGGATCCAGTTGGCGTCGCGGCCGGTGGCGGCGAGCAATTCGGCGCCCGGGCCTGCCGGATGGTCTGTCCTGGGCGGGGCGAGCATGCCGAGCTCCCGCAAGGGGCCGACGAGGAACCGCGCGGCGGGCCGCAGGCCGTCGGCGAGGTCGTCCTCCAGGGGCAGGCGCTGGCCGGTGGCGACGGCGATGTCCCATGCGTGGACGGCCGCGTCGAAAGCCGCGCAACAGGCTGCCTGCGAAGGCGGCATCGGCCCCATGGGCGTGGGCACCTCGGCAAGGCCGGCCGGCAGGTCGGCGAGCGTGGCGCGCAGGCCGTCGAGCGAATCACCCAGGACGTCGGTGTGCTGCGGCGGCAGGGCGTCCTCGGGCGCGAAGACGGGCTCGAGGCTCACCCCGCCGGCTTCGGCGATGACCGCCGTGTAGGCGTCCTGCGCGAGCCGCGCGTGATTGAGAACCTGCCGTGCCGTCCACTGGTCGCACGGGGTGCGCGCACCCCACGCGTCCTCCGGTACGTCGAGGGCCACGGTGCGCAGGTAGCTGTGGGCCCGGTGCAGGACGCTGAGTCCACCGATGGTCATGTTGCCGACTCCCTCATCAAGATCAGTTCATGGCCGGCTGTATTCCGGCCCGACGGGAGCAACTTCGTGACGGGGGGTCCGGTTCTGCCCGTTCGGCGGAAATCTTCGCCGTCGCACCCGAAATGCCGGACCACGGACCCCGGTGGGGGCCGGCCGATCGGACCCTGACCCCTACAGCAGCGCCGTGGCCTGCCGGCCTGCGCACCCGTTCGAGTGATCGTTTTGCCGAGCGGCACGGGTGCCCCGGCGGGGGAGCAGGACATGGGTGCCGGCGCGGTGTGCCGGCCTTCGTACGAGGCAGAAAATGTGATGCCGGAGAGCAGGAGGGTCGCGCGTTCCCTATCCTCTGACGCCTCACCCGGCGCCGCGCGGGCGGCGCCGCCGCTGACCGAGCCGGTCTTGATACCGCGCGAGGGAGCCGGCGGCCGGCGACGCGCCCGAGTCCGCCCCGAGCAGCGCGTCCGGCAGCGGTTGGCAGCGCGGAGCCGCCGACCGGCTACGCCACCGTCCGTACCTTCGCGTTCGGGCGTACGGAGGGCCGAGGCGCCGGCCAGCTGTGGACGGGGGCGCCGGTCGCGCTCAGCTTCAGGTACCGGCGGGCCATCGCGGTGTCCGAGCCGAGCGCGCGATGGGTCCTGCGCTGCCAGTGGGCACCCGAACGCCCCGCCAGTACCCGGGCCTCCACCACTCCCAGCCACCGCTGCACCTCGCTGTCCGCGACCCCGGCGCCGGCCAGTCCCGCGGCGGCCCGCGGCAGCAGCGCCATGACCAAGTCCCTGGCGGCCACCCGTACGGGCGCCGACGAGCCGGACGGCCACCACAGGCGGGCCGCCATGCCGTCGCGGGCCGCGGTGTAGAAGTTCTCCCGGGCGAGCGCGAAGGGCAGTTCGCCGCCGGGTTCGCGTGCCGCGCGGTCGAGGACCAGTCCGGTCAGCAGTGCGGTGTTGGCCGCCATGTCGGCGGGGGTCGGCCCCGCGGGCAGCGCGCGCAGTTCGATCCGCAGGTGCCCGGCCCCGGCGGGGTCGTAGACCAGGCGGTTCCACCACCACAGGGTGCCCAGGTGCAGCCGCAGCTCCTCCAGCGCCGGCGGGCCGCCGGGCCGGGCGGGCCGGTCCCAGGGTCCGTCCGAGTTGAACGGCATCAGCGGCGCGTACCGGGTCACCGACTCCTCGATCAGCTCCCGGACGCCTCCGCGCAGCCAGTTGTGGCCGAAGCCGGAACGCCGGTCGGCCGGGGCGAACCGGCGCCGGTGCTGGCCGAAGGCCTGCTCGTACCAGGGGATCCGGGTCTCGTCCCACACCCGTCTGCCCAGCAGCAGCGGCGAGTTGGCGCCGACGGCGAGGACGGGGGCCGTCATGAGCTGGGCGGCGTTGTGGAACCGGGTGAACTCCTCCGGGCGCACGGTGAGATGCACCTGCCACGAACTGGCGGCGCCCTGCGAGCAGATCGTGTCCGAGCGCATCCGGCAGCGCTGCTCACCGGTGACGCGCAGACCGCGCCCCGCCCGCCCCAGCGCGTCGTCGAGCAGCGCGTACCGCTTCCTGGACGACACGTTGCGGCGCGTCAGATCGCCGGGCCGCAGCGTCGGCAGGAGGCCCGCGCAGTACGGCTCGGCTCCGTAGCGGGCGCCTGCCTCGCGCACGATGTCCAGCAGGGCCGCAGCCTCGTCGTGGAGCGCGGTGAACGGGCGGGAGCGCAAGGGGACCGGGGTGAGGTTGGCCTCCAGGTTGTAGCGGTTGACCTCCAGGACGAGGCGGGAGTCGGCGGCCACCGCCCGTACCTCCTCGTTCCGCGGGACAGGGACGCCGTCCGGCGTCACGAGGAACATCTCCATCTCGGCGCCGATCGTCCGCTCCCCGCCACCGAAGCCGGGCGAGGAGAGCAGCTCGTCGAGAAGACCGAGCGAGGCGCGCAGCCGCGCCGCGAATCGCGCGGTGTCCTCGTCGGTGAAGTCGCGCTGCGGAAGTTCGCGTCCCATGGCTTGCTCCCGGCTGTCGTCATGGGCCGGGCACCCGGCCGCTGCCGATCAGCCGTCGCTCGGGGGGTCGGCACAAAACCATACAGGCCCGGCGCCGCATAATCCGAGGTCACAGCGCCTCGGCGTACGATCTGCTCCAGCTCTCGCCCCTGCCTTCCCCGCTCCCGGCCCCACTGCCCAGAACAGCTGGACCGCAGGCCAGGCCGCCCTGAACACCGCAGGGCGCCGCCGCCGGGCGCGATCGGGGACGCATCGCCGTCCGCGCCTGCAATTGCGCCTGCACGGTCCGGCTCACCGCCGCAGCACCTCTCAGCGGCTCCTGCTCGGCATACGGTCTGCGGCTCGTGCGGCTTCCGCCTGGTCGGGGAGGAGGGGTGAGGGCTCTGCGCCGGTGGCGGTCGTGGCAGCATGGCCTCCCATGACCGTGGACGAGGACGGGGACGGCTGGCCCGATGTGCCGGGGGACACCGCGCTCAGCGTCAGGGTCCCGGAGGCCGACTCGTTGGTCCGGGCGGGATTTCCGGCGCATGTGACGGTGCTCTATCCGTTCTTGCACGCCAGCCGGATCGACACGGGGGTGGAGGACCGGCTGACGGCGCTGTTCGGTTCCCGTGAGCGGTTCACCCTGCACTTCCGGGAGTTCCGCCGTTACCCCGGCGCGCTGACGCTCGACCCCGGCCCGGCTGACCCTGTCCGTGCGCTGATCAAGGACGTCCGCGACGAATGGCCCGAGCTGATCCCGTACCGCGGGATCTTCGGCGACGAGGGACTCGACCCCCATATGACGGTGTCCCGCGGCGAGGGCCCGGACGAATACGAGGCCGCTTACGACGCGCTGGAGTCCGAGTTCGCCTCGCTGCTGCCGCTGAGCTCCTCCGTACGGGAGGTGCGTCTGGTCATCTGGGACGGCGCCGTGTGGCAGGACCGCACCCGGTATCGGCTCGGGGACCCGCCACACCCGAGCCTCTGATCTGCGCGGCCGTCGCCCGGGGCCGTTGCGGTGGCAGGTCCAGATGTTCATCCGGGAGCCTTCTTGCTGGCGGTGCCGTTGTCGACGTCCAGGCATTTGCCGCTGCTCACGCTGACGATGCGGTCGGACCTGTTGCGCAAGCCGTCCGGGCGCAGGGTCCACTGCCGGTTGGTGCCGCCGTGGGGCGACGGGCAGGGAGCGGGGGCGCGCTTGAAGTCGCCCAGCACCACCCGGTTGGCGGTCGGAGGCTGACGACATCGGTTTCGACGTGGACGTCTGGGAGTTGCAGGGGCGGCAGCGGCTGGACGTGGCGGCGGAACCGCGGATCAGCTGAGGATCGGGATGAGGCCGAGGGCGAAGACAAGGTAGAAGCCGGCTGCCACGGTCAGGCGGCCGGGGGTGAGGCGGTGGGCTCGCATGGTCAGCAGGAGGTAGACGATCGCGGCCATGGTGATCAGGCCGGACCAGATCAGCGCGCCGTCGAATTTCCAGGTGGTGAAGATCAGGCCGAGGCCACTGGGGACGGTGGCCTGGATCATCATCGCTCCGGAGATGTTCGCCAGTGCGAGTCTGGTCTTGCCCTGCCGTACCCAGATGACGGCGTTCATCACTTCGGGGAGTTCGGTGGCGACGGGGGAGAGCAGGAGCGCTGTCACCGTGGTGGACAGGCCGAGCATGGGGCCGATCGCGTCGAGCTGCTTCACGAAGAGCTGCGAGGCGAAGAAGATCACCGCGAGGGTGGCCAGCGTCTGGGTGACGACCGCCCAGGTGGCCGGCGACGCGGACGTGCGCTGGAGTCTGAGCGACTCCAACTCCTCGTGCTCCCCGCCGGCCTCGTCGTCGGCACGGATCTCGCGCCAGAAGTAGACGGCGTAGGCGGCGAAGAACAGGGCGCCCAGGACGGGCTTGTACGCGAAGGCGACCAGGCCGAGGGCGACCTTCACGACGAAGATCGGCAGGAACCACTTCTGGTCCTTGGCCAGCCGCCGCATGTCCTTCTCGTCGCCCAGCGCCTGCTGGGCGGACCGCGCGGGCATCATGCCGCTCTCCCCGCGCACGTCGGTCTCACGGCGACGGCGCTTGAGCAGCAGTATGAATCCGGTGACGCCGTAGGCGATGGTGGACAGCGCCAGCGGGCCGCCCATCGCGGCTCCGACGCCGATGTCCTTGGCCTCGGGGGTGCTGCCGGTGGTCACCGCGACCAGCGTCACCACCGATTCGGGCAGCGCCGTGCCGAAGGCGGCCAGGATCGTGCCCACCGCCATCTTGCCGACGTTCAGGCGCTGGCCCAGCCACTCCACGGCGTTGACGAACCACTCGCACGAGAGGTAGATCGCCACCGCACACACGATGAGCAGTACGAAATGGATCACATGGACCATCCAGCCTTCCGGCAACGCGGAAGACCAGGGACGACACGCCGGGAGCACACGTACGACCTCGGCCCTGCGAGCTCCCAGGTGTCCGGGGCCGGCCCGCCCTGACCACCCCGCTCACCGTCCGGACGTGGGCAACGGGGGCGCACCGGCGGACGCAGCGCCGATGCAGTGGTCGGACGCGCCGGTCGTGGTCAACGTCGGCAGCGGCATCTCACTGGTGCGCGACCTCGCGGACCATCCCCTGGGCAGCTCCGCGCCGGCCGCGCCGCTCCACCGGCCCGGTAGGTGCCCGGAACGCTCGGCGTCCCGGGCAACCCGCGTGGGCGGCGGCCGCAGAGGCTGGTGGTCTCAGCGGTCCGGGGCTGCGGTGGTGGGGTTCGCGGTTTCGGCGGCGCGGCGGTATTCGGCGTTGATCCGCTGGGCTTCTTCGAGTTGGTCTTCGAGGATGACGATGCGGCAGGCGGCTTCGA
>NZ_JAJSYW010000177.1:0-26096 GCF_036815005.1 Streptomyces sp. IBSBF 2435
CTCCTGAGCGGGGGCACCGGTGGGGGTGCCCCCGCTCAGGAGGCGGACAGGCGGCGGGTGACCTGGACGCGGGACTGGCAGTCGAGCTTGCGCATCACCTTGCGGAGGTGGTTCACGACGGTCCATTCGGCGATGCCCAGCTCACGGGCGATGACCCGGTTGGTCAGGCCCTCGGCCACCAGCAGGGCGACCTCCAGCTCGCGCTTGGTCAGCAGGTCCGCGACCTCGGCGGGCACCTCCGGCACGACGGCCGGCGCCGGGTCGTCGCCCGGGATCAGCCGCAGGGCCGCCTCCCAGGCCAGGCCGGCGCCCGAGCGCCAGGCCCGGGCGTACTCGTCGGAGCCGAGTTCCTGGCTGGCTGCGGCGAGGACCGGGGTGACCAGCGCGGTCAGCGGCCTCGGCCGGGGCGGACCCGTCCTGCGGCGCAGGTGCTCCGCCAGGCCCAGGACGGAGGTGAGCAGCCGCCAGTCGGTCACCCGGCGCCACTTCCACACGGTGGACGCCAGCAGTTCCAGGCACTCGGGGCGCTCCGGCGCGTCGGGCAGGGCGCCGATCTGCCGGGCGGCGTCGGCGAAGAGCGCGCGGGCCTGCGCCGAGTCGTGCTCCAGCCAGCGGACGGTGGCGAGTACGTATCTGGCCAGCGGCGCGCCGGCCGCGTCGTCCCGGCCGAGGTCGGACTCCAGGGCGGCCAGTGCCCGTTCGCCGGCCCGGGTCAGGCTGCCCGCGTCCCGCAGGACGGCCGCGAGCCGCCGGGTGAGCCGCCGCCGCTCTGCCGCCGCGCCGTCCGCGGCCGGGTCGGCCGGTACGGCCAGGCCCTCCTCGAAGCGGCGGCGCGCCCGGTCGAGGTCGCCCGCCGCGTAGGCCTCGTCGCCGAGCAGCCCCAGACATCGCACCGCGCCGTCCCGGTCGTGCAGCGCCCGGTAGGCGTCCCTGGCCCGGTCGAGGTGGCCGCGCGCCGACGCGGAGGCCAGCAGCAGGGCCGACGCGCCGGCCGCCTCCAGGGTGCGGGCGTGCAGCCGCGGGTCGTCGACCCCGGCCCGCAGCACCTCCTCGGCCAGCCGCAGGCACTGCCGGGCCTGGGCCGCTCCGGCGGACTGGCCCCGCAGCGCGTGCGCGATCACCGCCATGGCCCGCCCGTCGCCGGCTTCCCGCCAGTGGCCGAAGGCCGCCAGCAGGTCCGCGCGGGTCTCGGGTCCGGGCCCTGGCCTGCCGCCGGTCGCCCGGGCGTCGGCGACGGTACGGAAGTATTCGGCGTGCGCCTGCCGGAGCGCCGCGTGGACCGGAAGCCGGGCCAGCGCGCCGGCCGCGGCCAGCCGTACCGCGCTGGGGATGCTCAGCCGCAGCTCTCCGTCGTGCCGCTCGTCGGCGATCAGGGCGCTCTTGTCGATGAGCTGTTCCATGGTCCTGAAGGTGCTGCCGCCGAAGCCGTCCACCACGCCGACGGCCGCGCGCATGGTGAACTGCCCCTCGAAGACGGCCAGATGGGTCAGCTGTCGGCGCTCGTCCGCGCGCAGCCGGGCGAAGACCCAGGACACCATGTCGCTCACGCTGGCGTGCCGCGAGTACGGGTGGTGGTCGAATCTGCGCAGGTCGCAGGCCCCTTGTTCGAACCGCTCCAGGATCAGGTCGGGTTCGGCCAGCTTGACCTGCGCGGCGGCGAGTTCGACCGCCAGCGGGAGGCCGCCGACCCGCCGGCACAGCGCGAGCACATGGCGCGCGTTGGCCGCGGTCAGCGTGAATTCCGGCCGCACCGCCCGCGCGCACTGCACGAACAGCTCGACGGCCGGGACGCGGGCGACGGCCGCCGGGTCGTCGTCCTCGGCCGCGTCGGCGACCGGCAGCGGCCCGAGCCGGACGACCCGCTCGCCGTACAGGCCGAGCCTGGCCGTGCCGACGGAGACGATGCGCACCTGCGGGCAGCGCCTGCGCAGTTCCGCGACCAGCGGGGCGAGGTCGTCGGCGACGTCCTCGTAGTGGTCGAACAGCAGGGTGTGCTTGCCCGCGCCGACCCTTTCCAGGGCCTTCCTGACGCGCGGCGAGCCCTCGTAGCACTGTTCCCTGAGCTGCCGGAGCATCAGGCCGGCCACGGAGGTGTCCGTGACCTGCCCGAAGTCGAAGACCTCGACCGTGCGGCCGGGCCGGCTCTCCTGGTGGCGGAAGAACTCCATCACCATGCGGCTCTTGCCCACCCCGGCGGGGCCGGTCACCGTCACGAGACCGGCCTCGGGGGCGGCGGTCACCGCGGCGAGCCGCTCCAGGTCACGGGAGCGGCCGATCAGCGCCGTCGGGGTGGTGCCGATGTATCCGGCAGGACTTGTCATCCGATTGAGCAGCAGGTCGCCGAGGCCTGACGTCTCCTCGTGACCCTTCGTAGGAGCTGCGGCGGCACCGGTCATGGCAACGCATGCCTCCACCACTAGTCCGTTGCGCTCCCGCCCACACCGCCGGCCTGCTACCGGGCGAAGATCAATGTGGCCGGCGACGCCGTGGTCTGGAAGGTGATGTCCTCGTAGCCGGTCTTGATGAGCCAGTCGTGGTAGTCCGAGCGCCGCCAGGTGCTGCCGTGCCTGCTCTTGAGCAGCATCTCCGCGGCGAAGGTCAGCGGGTACGGCGGCCCGCTGCGGTCGTCGTCGACGATGTAGTCGGAGACGACCAGGGTGCCGCCGGGCTTGAGGACGCTGCGCACCTTGGCGAAGACCGCCATGTTGTCCTCGGGGCCCTCCTGGTGGGCGATGTTGGAGTACACCACCACGTCGTAGGCGGCGGAGGTGCCCAGCTCGGTGGTGTGGAAGTCGCCGTCCACGTAGGTGACGCGGTCGCCCACGCCCCGCTCGGCCAGCAGCCGGCGGGCGATCGCGTTGATCGGCGCCCAGTCGAGCTGCGTGGAGCGGGCGACCGGGTTGCGTTCGAGCCAGATGCCCGAGTAGACGCCGGAGCCGCCGCCGATGTCGAGGATCGAGATGTCGCCGGCCTCGGCGACCTTCAGGGTGTCGGCGGCGATCGTCGCCACCGGGACGGACTGCGCGGCCAGGGCCTGGACCAGTTCCTCCCAGTGCGGGTTGTCGGCCACCTCGACCACCGCGTCGGTCAGCGGACCGCCGGCGCGGACGACCTCGGGCAGCCCCGCCAGCGAGGCCATGTGGCCCGCCTTGAGCTTGGCGAAGCCGCTCAGGCAGGTGGGCCGGCCCTCCACCAGGAAGGCGGACGCCTCCGGGGAGTTGCGGTAGTGGCCGTCGCGCAGTTCGACCAGGCCGACGCTGACCAGGCCGTCGAGCAGGGCCTGCGCGCCGCGGTGCGAGATCGCGGCGCGGTCGGCGAGCTGGTCGGCGGTGGTCGCGCCGTCCTCCAGGTGCGTGAACAGCGAGTGGCTCGCCGCCGCTCCCAGGATGCCGGTGGCCCAGTAGCCGGTGATGAGCCGCATGATCCGATCCGATGTCGGCTGGTCGTCGCTCATGACGCCCCTTCCTGGTTCTCGGGCTGGTTGTCGACGGGGGATGTCGCCGCGGGCCCGCGGTGCGGTCCCGTGTTGTTCCGCAGGGCGGCGCGCAGCGACGTCACGACCCGCTCGGCCTGATCGACGGTGAGTTCGGCGTGCATGGGGATGGCGAGCTGGCGCCGGAAGAGGTCCGCCGAGACCGGGCAGGTCTGCTTGGTCCGGTAGACCGGCTGCAGATGGCTCGCCCACGTGCCGTGCCCGCAGCCGATGCCCTGGGCCCGCAGTTCGGCGGCGACGCCGGCGCGGTCCACCCGCGGGTCCAGCGCCACCAGGTAGGACTGCCAGGCGTGGGTGCGGTCGGCCGGGACGTGCGGCAGCGTGAGCAGCTCCTCGTCCTTGAGCAGTTCCGCGTAGCGCGCGGCCACCGTGTTGCGCCGCTCCAGCAGCTCCTCGATCCGGCCCAGCTGCACCTGGAGGATCGCGGCGGCGATGTCGGACAGCTTGTAGTTGTATCCGATCTCGGTGAACTCCGGGATCGGCAGGCCGACGATCTGCGACTTGTCGAAGATGCTGCCGATGCCGAACGACGACCGCAGCCGTACGTCGGCCCCGACCGCCGGGTCGGCGGCCAGCAGGGCGCCGCCCTCGCCGCTGGTGATGCCCTTGCGGCCGTGGAAGGACAGGCAGCCCACCGGCGCCAGCGCTCCCGCGGGGCGCCCCTGGTAGGTGGCGCCGACCGCGCAGGCGGCGTCCTCGACCAGGAACAGGCCGTGCCGTTCGGTGATCGCCAGCAGTTCGGCGTAGTCGGCGGGCAGGCCGACGGTGTCCACCGCGATGACGCCGACCGTCCGCGGGCCGATCAGGTCGGCCACCGCCTGCGGGTCGATGGTGCCGGTGTCGGGGCGTACGTCGGCGAAGACCGGGACCGCGCCGAGGTAGTGGGCCGCGTGGGCCGGGGCGGGGAAGGTGTAGTCGGCGACGATCACCTCGTCGCCCGGTTTGACGCCGAGCGCGAGCAGCGCCAGGTGCAGGGCGGCGGCGCAACTGCTGAGCGTGACCGCGTCGGCGACCCCGTAGCGCTCGGCCAGTTCCACCTCCAGCGCTTTGCCCCGGGGGCCCTGACCGGCCGTCCAGTCCGACGAGAACACCTCCTCGACGGCTGCCAGCTCCTTCTTGCCCAAACTCGCGTGAACCAAGGGAATCGGGTCCAACGTGGCCACCTCCGGCGACGCTTCAGGAGACCGGAGGCCGGCCCGCGGACCTCCGGTCGGAACGAACATGCTGCTTTCCGCGCCCGCGTGGACGAGTGGGTCGTGTGCGCGACGTGTCACGCCAGGGGGGTCGCCGAAGCGGCGAGCGGGGTCGGTCCCGCGGTCCGCGGCGCGTCCGTCACCCAGCTGCCCACGGCCATCTCGGCGGTGATGCCCGGGCCGAAGCCGGCGATGATGCCGCTGGCGCCGGGCAGCATCGTGTCCTCCTCGAACAGCCTGCGCAGGGCCTCCAGCACGACGGCGCTGGCGATGTTCCCGTAGTCGGTCAGGGTCGCCCAGCTGTGCCGGAACATGCTCCGGTCGACGTTGAGGAACTTGCACAGGTCGTCCAGGATCCGCGGACCGCCGGCGTGGATGATGTAGAAGTCCAGGTTGGCGACGTCCCAGCCGTGCTCGGCGGCGAGATCGCGCAGCACCGGGGCCAGCGGTTCCATCGTCCCCGGCACCCGGCGGTCCAGCTGGAAGTGGAAGCCGGTGGAGCGTACGGCGTAGGAGATCCAGTCCTCGGTGCCCGGGATGAGGTAGGAGGCGTTGCGCTCCAGGCGCATGCCGGTGCCGCCGGTGTCCCGGACGACGGCGGCCGCGACCGCGTCGCCGAACAGCCCGTCGGACAGCAGCGCGCCGATGTTGTCGTCGACCGGCTGATAGCACAGCGAGCACAGCTCGCAGGAGACGATCAGCACGTTGGACTCGGGGTGGGCCTGGCAGAAGTCGTAGGCGCGGTTGATCGCTGCGCCGCCGGCCGCGCAGCCGAGCTGCGCGATGGGTATCTGCCGGGTGTCGTACCTGAACCCCATGGTGTTGATCAGCCAGGCGGTGAGCGAGGGCATCATGAAGCCGGTGCAGGAGACGTAGATAATGGCGTCGATGTCCTGGGCCGTCACGCCCGCGTTCGCCAGCGCCTTTTCGATGACCTCGGGGCACCGCTTCTTCGACTCGACCTCGTAGATCCGGTTGCGCTCCTCGAAGCCCGGGTGGCTCAGGGTCTTCTCGATGGGCTGGACGATATGCCGCTTGCGGACCCCGGTCTTCTGGATCAGCCGGAGCGCCAACGGAAGCTGCGGCTTTCCCTTGTGCACCTTCTTGGCAAATTCCAGGGTGTCTTCCATGGTGATGACGTATTCCGGCACGCTCACCGCTGGCTTGCACAGAGTTGCCATACCTGGCATCCGCCTTCTGTGGGTAGAGATTTCCCCGTGATCTCGTGATGCTGCCCACCCGTCACAGCAGGACCGGCCGTATCGCGGCCACCTGCAGGGTGCACAAGCCATATCGTTTCCCATTTAACTTGCGATCGGCTTGGTGTCGACTTGGCAGAGTCGGGAAAATCCGCAACCGATCTTGTCGGCGCAGGTCACAGGCGCTCA
Source organism: Streptomyces sp. IBSBF 2435 (assembly GCF_036815005.1). NCBI lineage: Bacteria > Bacillati > Actinomycetota > Actinomycetes > Kitasatosporales > Streptomycetaceae > Streptomyces > Streptomyces sp. IBSBF 2435. The sequence goes on from NZ_JAJSYW010000177.1 coordinate 6,075, forward strand.
GCGCGGCTCAACGCGCCCGGCGGCGCGGCTTTCGGCGGGGCGGCCGGGCGGGCCGCCAAGTCGGCGCCAACTCGCGGAACAGTCACCGCCGGCTTCTGCGGGCACGACTTACCGGCCATCTCAATCGGCCGGAGTGACAATAATTTGCCCCACCGTCATCCTTGTGTTCGCCCCCGGCGTTCTCCACCCTTTCCCATATGGCTACCACATTGGAAAACACGCAGCAAGCGGGCGGCAAGAAGGTCATTCTGGCAGAACCGCGTGGCTTCTGCGCCGGTGTGCGCAGGGCCATTGAGATCGTGGAGCGCGCGCTGGAGATACACGGCGCGCCGGTGTACGTACGCAAGCAGATCGTGCACAACGAATACGTGGTGCGCCGGCTGGAGGAGCGCGGCGCGAGGTTCGTCGATTCGGAGACCGAGGTGCCGGACGGCGCGGTGTGCATCTTCTCCGCGCACGGCGTGTCCCCGCAGGTGCGCAGCAACGCCGCCGCACGGCAGCTGGACGTCATCGACGCGACCTGCCCGCTGGTCGCCAAGGTCCACCAGGAGGCCATCAGGTTCGCCCGCGACGAGCGGACGCTGATCCTGGTCGGGCACGCGGACCACGAGGAGATCGAGGGCACATACGGGGAGGCCCCGGAGCGTACCGTCATCGTGGAGAACGCGGAGGAGGCCAGGCGGCTCGACCTCCCGGCGGGGGCGGCGGTCAGCTACCTCACCCAGACCACGCTGTCGGTGGACGACACGATCGAGATCGTGTCGATCCTCCAGGAGCGCTTCCCCGGGCTGACCGGCCCCGGCACCGACGACGTCTGCTACGCCAGCCAGAACCGGCAGAACGGCGTGAAGGCGCTCGCCGAACTCAGCGACCTGGTGCTGGTCATCGGGTCGGCCAACTCCAGCAACACCGTGCGGATGGTGGAGGTCGCGCGGGACGCCGGCACCCGGTCCGAGCTGCTGCCCGACGTGGACCACCTGGACCCGCAGTGGCTGGCCGGCGTCGGCACGGTGGGCGTGACCTCCGGGGCGAGTGCGCCGGAGATCCTGGTCGACCAGGTCGTCGAGCGGCTCGCGTCGCTGGGGTACACCGACGTCGAGACCGAGGTGTCAGCCGTGGAGACCGTGGTGTTCAGGCCGCCGCTGGGCCTGGAGCCGCCGGCCCGCGGCGACGCGGCGGACGCCGCCGCCGACGCCGCCGCCGCCGAGCTGCTCGCCCGGGTCACCGCGCGCATCGAGGACCTGCTCAATGCCGAGTGCTCGCGCTGGGGAGCGGTCGACGCCCGCGCGGCGGTGCCGGTCGAGGCGATCCTGGAGCTGGTCTCGGCGGGCGGCAAGCGGCTGCGCCCCACCTTCTGCATCAGCGGCTACCTGGCGGCCGGCGGTACGGTCGGCGGCCCGGACGCCGACAAGGCGGCCGAGGACGCGGTCGTCGCGGCGGCGGCGGGCCTTGAGCTGCTGCACGCCTCGGCCCTGCTGCACGACGACGTCCTGGACAACTCCCCGACCCGGCGCGGTGTCCCGACCGTGCACGCCAAGCAGGCCGCCCTGCACGCGGCACGCGGCTGGACCGGTGAGGCCCGCAGGTACGGCGAGGGCGTCGCGATCCTGGCCGGCGACCTGGCGTTCAGCTACGCCAACCGGCTCACCGGCGGGCTGCCGGGCCCGGCCATGGAGATCTGGTCGCACCTGGGCACCGAGATGCTGATCGGCCAGCAGCTCGACATCGCGCTGGCCGCCGAGGCGGTGCCCGACCCGGAGCTGGCCCGCTGGATCGCGGTGTGCAAGTCCGGCCGCTACACCATCCACCGGCCGCTGGAGCTCGGCGCGTCCATCGCCGGCCGGTCGGACCTGGAGGCGGCCTTCGAGGCGTACGGGGTCGCGGCCGGCGAGGCGTTCCAGCTGCGCGACGACCTGCTCGACGCGTTCGGCGACTCCGCGGCGACCGGCAAGCCGGCCGGCCTGGACGTCAGCGAGCACAAGGTGACGCTGCTGCTGTCGCTGGCCGCCGCCAGGGACGCCGAGGTGGCCCGGCTGATCACGGACGGCGAGGACGGCAGCTGGGACCCGGTCGCGCTCAGCGCCGCGCTGCTCGCCTCGGGGGTGCGCCAGGACGTCGAGCGGCAGATCGACCAGCTCGTCACGGCCGCGCGTGCCGCACTGGCGTCGGCGCCGCTGGCCGAGGGCTGGCAGCGGCGGCTGGGCGCGATGGCGGCGCAGGTGGCCTACCGCGACCGCTGACGGCGCACCGAGACCGGGAGGCACCCGATGTGCCGGCCCCGCACGACCGCACGGCCCGCATGACCGAACGGAGAGGATTTTCACACATGGTGGATCTCGGCATGCCCAAGGTGCCACAGACCCTCGGCCCGCGCAGGGTGAGCCGGCAGCTGAGGCTGGGCCACGACGACAGAGCGGTGCTGGTGGGCGGCGGAGCGCCGGTGAGCGTGCAGTCGATGACCACGACGGTGACGGCGGACGTCAACGCCACGCTCCAGCAGATCGCGGAGCTGACGGCGTCCGGGTGCCAGATCGTACGGGTGGCGGTGCCGTCGGCCGACGACGCCGAGGCGCTGCCGGAGATCGCCCGCAAATCGCAGATACCGGTGATCGCCGACATCCACTTCCAGCCGCGGTACGTGTTCGCCGCCATCGACGCGGGGTGCGCGGCGGTGCGGGTCAATCCGGGCAACATCAAGCAGTTCGACGACCAGGTGGCGCAGATCGCCAAGGCCGCGGGCGACGCGCAGGTTCCGATCAGGATCGGGGTCAACGCCGGGTCGCTGGACAAGCGGCTGATGGCCAAGTACGGCAGCGCGACGCCGGACGCGCTGGTGGAGTCGGCGCTGTGGGAGTGCTCGCTGTTCGAGGAGCACGGCTTCCAGGACCTGAAGATCTCGGTCAAGCACCACGACCCGGTGGTGATGATCTCGGCGTACCGGAAGCTGGCGGCGGCGTGCGACTACCCGCTGCACCTGGGGGTGACCGAGGCCGGGCCGTTCTTCCAGGGGACGGTGAAGTCGTCGGTGGCCTTCGGGGTCCTGCTGGCCGAGGGGATCGGGGACACGATCCGGGTGTCGCTGTCGGCGCCGCCGGCCGAGGAGGCCAAGGTCGGGATCGCGATCCTGGAGTCCCTCGGGCTGCGCGAGCGACGGCTGGAGATCGTCTCGTGCCCCTCGTGCGGCCGGGCGCAGGTGGATGTGTACAAGCTCGCCGAGGAGGTCACCGCGGGTCTGGACGGGATGGAGGTGCCGCTGCGAATCGCGGTGATGGGCTGCGTCGTCAACGGTCCCGGTGAGGCCCGCGAGGCGGACCTGGGCGTCGCCTCGGGCAACGGCAAGGGGCAGATCTTCGTCAAGGGCAAGGTCGTCGCGACGGTGCCCGAGTCCAAGATCGTCGAGACGCTGATCGACCATGCCATGCGGCTCGCCGAGGAGGCCGCGGAAGACGGCGACGCGCCGGCCGGCAAGCCGCAGGTCATCGTCCCCTGACCGGCCTGGCGCACCGAGACGGCAGCGGGGCCCCCCCCCCCCCCGGGGGGGGGGGGCGGGGGGGGGGGGGGGGGGGGGGGGGGGGGGGGGGCGGGGGGCGGGGGGGGGGGGGGGGGGGGGGGGGGGGGGGGGGGGGGGGGGGGGGGGGGGGGCGCCCCCCCCCCCCCCCCCCCCCCCCCCCCCCCCCCCCCCCCCCCCCCCCCCCCCGCCCCCCCCCCCCCCCCCCGGCCGTCGGGTGCGGGTACGTGCTAGCTGCCGCTGTCCAGCGCGGCGATGAAGGTACGCAGGTCCTCGAACTGGGCGTGCAGCGCGTGGTCCACGTCGCCCAGCGGGTCCTTGAAGAAGTACGCCAGCGACTCCAGCGGCCCGCTGCGGCCGGCCTCGTGGGCGGCCAGGGTGATCCGGGCCAGGTCCAGGACCAGCGGCGCCGCGAGCGCGGAGTCGCAGCCCTGCCAGGTGAACTGCAGGCACATCCCGGTGCCGAGGAAGCCGCCGAAGGTGATCAGGTCCCACGCCGTCTTGAAGTCGCCGATGTCGGCCACGTAGTCGATACGGGTGTCGCCGTCGGGCGCGTAGCCGAGGGTCTCGTGCAGCACCCGCTGCTTGCTCTCGGTCTTGGCCGCGTTGGCCCCCGGGTCGACGAGGTTGGCGCCGTCGCCGCCGCCGAGCAGGTTGACGCCCGACCAGGAGCGGACCTGGAGGTTGCGCATCGCGAACATCGGGGCGAGCACCGACTTCAGCAGCGTCTCACCGGTCTTGCCGTCGTGGCCGGCGTAGGGCAGGCCGCGTTCGGCCGCGAGTTCGGCCAGCGCCGGCAGCCGGGCGCCGGTGGAGGGGGTGAAGTCCACGTACGGGCAGTCGGCGTTGAAGGCCGCGTAGGCGTACAGCGAACTGGCCGGCAGCACCTTGCCGTGCCCGGCCAGTGCGGTCCTCAGCGCGTCGAGGCCGTCGTGGGCGGGGTGCGGCGCGGTCGCGGGCTCGGTGGAGGCCACGTTGACCACCACGACCCGGTCGAGGCGGTGCCGGGTGCGGAATTCCGTCAGGTCGCGGGTGATCGCCTCGGCGGTGTCGGCCTGCGTGGCGCCGTCGGGGGCCTGCCGCAGGTCCGCGTCCACCGCGGCGAGGTCGGATTCCAGGGCCTGCACCAGCCGGGCGGGTACGACTCCGGCGGCGGCGAGTTGCTCGGCCTTCTTGGCCAGCGGCCCGGTCGTCACGTCGTGGCCGCCGAAGAAGAGGTCGCCGTAGCCGGGCAGCGCGGCGGCGTTCAGCGCGGGGTGAGCGGTCACGCAGCCCACCGGGTCGGTCAGCCCGGCGCGCAGCGCGAGCGCTCCGACCACGCTGGTGGCGGCGACGGATCCCCGGGCGCCGATGAGCCAGATGCCAGCACGCATGGTGGTGTTCTCCGATCACAGAACAGTGGACGGATCCTGCGGTGCCCGGGGGGGGGGGGGGGGGGGGGGGGGGGGGGGGGGGGGGGGGGGGGGGGGGGGGGGGGGGGGGGGGGGGGGGGGGGGGGGNCCCCCCCCCCCCCCCCCCCCCCCCCCCCCCCCCCCCCCCCCCCCCCCCCCCCCCCCCCCCACGGAGGTGACCGGCCGGGATCAGCCGATCTTGACGATCTCACCGTCGTGCGCGGTGACGGTTCCCGAGGTCGTGCAGGCCGGTGCGTCGTCGCAGGCCGGCCACAGCATGGTCTTGTTGGCCACGTAGATGGAGCCGTCGGGGCCCGCCAGGAAGCCGGTGGGCGCGAACAGCTTGCCGGAGGCCAGGACCGTGCGCGAGTTGTCCTGGTGGTTGATCTGGACGACGTCACCGATCGGGTCACCGGTCGGCAGGAAGCCGGTGGTGTCGAACTCGGTCACGTAGAAGTCGCCGTTGGCGCCGAAGCCGCAGCCGCTGATGGCGCTGAATCCGCTCTGCCACACCGTCAGCTTGCCGGTGCGGGGCGCGTACTTGAAGATCTTGGCCTCGGTGGACGAGCTGGGCTTGCCGGTGATCTCACCGACGTAGACCGATCCGTCCTTGCCCACCGCGACGCAGGACGGCACCGCGTCCGGGCCGGTCGAGGTGTCGGGGATGTACTTGAGCACGTGGACGTTGCCCCACACGTCGACCGAGTCCAGCGTGTTCGACGCCGCGTTCACGGTGTAGAAGCCGCCGCCCGGCTTGGGCGTCACCGCGTACGGGTTGGACTCGGGGAAGTCCTCGGGGTTGAGGTCCTTGTGGACCTTCGTCCACTCGTAGTCGACGTAGCCGACGTTCGCCACCGACTTCACCGAGTTGCCGGTGACCTTGAGCAGGCCTCCGTACTGCTTGGTGAGCGCGCTGCGCAGGTCCGCGGGGACCTCGGGCACGATCTGCTGCGCCGAGCCGGTCTCCAGGACGTAGAGGTGGCCGTTGGCGTAGGTCAGGCCGTTGGCGCCGACCACTTCTTCCTGGTTGAAGTTGGACGCGAGGCCGGTGACGACCCGTACCGGCGCACCGGACGAGACGTCCGCGACCGACCCGGTGAAGCCGAAGCACTTGGTCGGGAAGCCGGTGCCCACACAGAAGTCGGGGGCGCCGCCCACCTCGGAGGCGTAGAGGTGGCCGCGCGGCCCCCACACCAGGCTGCGCGGCGAGTTCAGCCCGCTGGCCACCACGGTCACGGGTGCGTTACTGGTCAGATGGGCCGGATGATGGCGGCTTTCCGCCTGGGCCTGCGCCGAGGGTCCGGCGCTTACGCCGACGAGCGCTGCCGCCGCCGCCACGCCGGCGAACAACATCCGACTCGTTTTGAGACGCCACATCTTGGCCTCAACTCCTCCGGGTTCGGGTGATCCGATTGCTTGACACCGGGGCGCACCGCAGACGGCGGCCCCTCACGGCTGTGACAGGCCCGGCCTTCGCTGCTCCAGGCGCCTCAGCATTGATCACAAGTCTTGGCTGGGACTGTTCGGCCGCTTGGCGCCGGCTTGGCGGATCAGGACCGCGCGGTCTCGGCCGGCGCGGCCGGCTTGGCGGCGGGCGCGTAGGCGGGCGCCGGCAGCGGGCCGCCGCGCAGGATCGCTCCGCACACGACCGCGCCGACCGCGAAGATGGCAGTGCACCACCAGAAGACGGTGCTGTAGCCGTGGATCGTCGCGAGGTGGACCTGCGCCGCCGTGGGCTTCGCGTGCACATGGCTGCTCAGGTAGTCGGTGGTGGCGCTGGCGGCGATGGTGTTGAGCAGCGCGGTGCCGATCGCGCCGCCGAGCTGCTGCCCGGTGCTGATGGCCGCCGAGGCGATGCCCGCGTCGCGCGGTGTCACCCCGGAGGTGCCGGTACGCAGCGCCGCCGCGTAGATGAAGCCCATGCCGAGCCCGAACACCATGGTCGGCCCGAGCAGGGCCGTCGCGTAGCCCGAGTCGGGGCCGATCCTGGTCAGCCAGGCCAGGCCGGCCGCGTTGAGCAGCAGGCCGCCGGCGACCAGCGGGCGCGGGCCGGACTTCGGCATCACCACGATGTTGCCGACGTTGCTCGCCACGGCGGTGACGCCGACCATCGGCAGCAGGGCGACGCCCGAGGTGATCGCCGAGTACCCCAGGTCGGTCTGCATGTAGTAGATGAGGAACAGCAGGACGCCGAACATGCCGACGCCGACGATCAGCGCGGTGAGGTAGGCCCCGCCGCGGTTGCGGTCCAGCACGACCCGGGGCGGCAGCAGCGGGTCCGCGGCGCGCAGCTGCCACAGGGCGAAGGCCACCAGCAGCACCCCGCCGACCGCGAGTACGCCCCAGGTCGAGGTCGCGTGCCAGCTGTGCGAGGCCGCGTTGGAGAAGCCGTAGACCACACAGAACATCCCGCCGGAGCCCAGCACCACACCGGGGATGTCCATCCGGGCGCCGGTCCTGGGCTGCCTGGCCAGCAGCGTCAGCGCGCCGGCCACCGCGAAGGCGGCGAAGAGCAGGTTGACGTACATGCACCAGCGCCAGGACAGGCCCGAGGTCAGCGCACCGCCGATGAGCAGGCCCAGGCCGCCGCCACTGGCCGCGACCGCGCTGAAGGCGCCGAAGGCCTTGCCGCGCTCCTTGGGGTCGCTGAACGTCGTGGCCAGCAGGGACAGGGCGGTCGGCGCCAGCAGCGCGGCGAAGGCGCCCTGGCAGGCGCGGGCCGTCACCAGCATGCCGAAGCTGTTCGAGGCGCCGCCGACGGCGGAGGCGCCCGCGAAGCCGACCAGGCCGATGACGAAGGCCTCCTTGCGGCCGATCAGGTCGGCCAGCCGCCCGCAGAACAGCAGCAGGCTGCCGAAGGACAGCGCGTACGCGGTCACGACCCACTGCTTGTCCGCGTTCGAGAAGTGCAGCGCGTCCTGGGCCGACGGCAGCGCGAGGTTCATCACCGTCACATCGAGGGTGATCATGAGGTAGGCGGTGCAGATGACGATGAGGATCAGCCACCGCCGTGAATCGGCGGCCGGTGGCCCGGCCGCACCCGACCCCGGTCCCGCCGCGGGTGCCGCACTCCGTGTGGACATGATCGTCTCCTAGTCGCGTCGAACGGACGACGAGGCTCCGCTGGGCGCCCAGGCCTTGCAGAACTACCGCCCGTCAGTGGCCTTGTGCTCCAGAATTCGGGAGATCGCCTCTCCCAGGACGTCCGCCGGGCTGTCGCCGGCGCCGGTGCTGCGCCATGCCACGTGGTTGTCGGGACGCACCAGGACGGCGCCCTCGTCGGTGATCTCCCGTACGGCGGCCCACCCGCCGTCGGTGTCGGCGTATTGCGCGCCGTCCCCGATGGCGGCGGTGGCGATCGGGATCGAGAACTTCGCCGCGACCTGCGCCGCGGCCTCGCTCCAGGCGGTTCCCGCGGGGCCGGTCAGCAGCGCGAAGGAGGTCCCGGACCCGGTCAGGTCATGGGTGGACAGGCGGTGCCCGTCGCGTTCGATCCACGCGTGGGCCAGCAGGTGGCCCGGGCGGGTCGTGGGGTGGTGGACGTCGGCCATGGGGGCGCGCGGCGGCGGCTGGCTGCCGTCCGGGATGAGCGCGCCCTCCTCGTAGTTGAAGCCGATCTCCAGGTCGTGCGCCTGGCATTCGGCGCGGTGGGTGCGGAAGATCTCCGCCGCCCGCGCCCGTACGACCTCGCCGACCGGTGACGGGTCGAAGTACGCGGCGAAGGCCGAGGGCCGGCGCTCCGGCGGGATGTGCGCGCCCAGGCCGACGGCGGCCTCGGTCATGAGCCGGTGGTGGAACCAGGTGGAGAGGCCCCAGTCCACGTTCCGCTTGCCCAGCGGCCGGCGCTCCGCCTCGTAACTGTCGAGCAGGCTGTCGTCCGCGCGGCCGGAGACCACGGCGGCGAGCTTCCATGCGAGGTTGTGCACGTCCTGGATGCCGCCGTTCAGGCCGAGCCCGGTGGTCGGCGGCTGGCGGTGGGCGGCGTCGCCGACGATCAGCACGCGCCCTTCCCGGTAGCGGTCGGCGAGTACGCCCTCGACGCTCCAGTACGACACCTTGTGCAGCGTCAGGTCCAGCTCCGGCAGGCCCAGGACCTCGCGGATCCTGGCGGAGATCGCGTGCGGGTCGTTGGGGTCGGCGCCGCCCGGGACGAAGTGCAGGCCCCACTCCTCGCAGTTCCTGCCCCAGCTCGGCCCCATCTCCAGCAGGGTGCTGGACAGGTCGGGGCGGTAGGGGTTGAGGAACCAGGTGATGATCGTGCCCTCGTGCCACCACGGCGACAGGTCGGCGGAGAAGTAGGCGGTGGTGACGTCGACCATCCGTGTCACGCCCTGCATCTCCACGCCGAGCGCGGGTCCGATCGTCCGGCCGCCGTCGGCCGCGATGACGTGCCGTGCGACGACGCTGGTGGTCTCGCCGGTCGCGAGGTCGCGGATCTCGGCGGTGACGCGGTCGCCGTCGTCGGAGAAGGAGACCAGGTCGTGGCCGAACCGGATCCGCCCGGGATTGCGCTGCTCGGCGTGGCTGCGCAGGATCGGCTCCAGCCGCAGCTGCGGGAGCTTGATGGGCAGGATGGGGCCGGCCTTCGCGTACGGCTCGGTCAGCGCGCCGCCGCCGAAGGCGTCCATCTCGTGGATGACCTTCGCGTCCAGCGGCCCGTCGCCGGTCAGCGTGGTCTGCCAGCGCACCTTGCCGAACTTCTCCAGCGGCGCCGCACGCTCGGTCACGGCCTCCGCCAGGCCGTGCTGGCGGAAGATCTCCATGGTGCGCTGGTTGAGGTAGTGCGCCTTGGGCAGCTTCGACGTGTCCGTGTGCCGTTCCACCAGCAGGTGGTCGACACCGTGGTCGGACAGGAAGACGGACGCGGACAGGCCGCACCCGCCGCCGCCCACAATCAGAACCGGAACCTCGATAGCCTCCATGTTCTGCCTTCCCTGAGGTGACGGCCCGAAAGTTGACGGGCCGAAAGTTGACGGGCCGAAGAACGACGTCCGCTGGCGCGTGCGCAGGGCACCCAGCATCGGCCGGAGGAATTGGCCGGGACTGGTCACCGGGTTGGTGCCGGCTTGGCGGCGTCCCGCACGCCCTGCCGGGCCGGGCCCGCGGACGGCCGCCGGACACGGCGAAGCTCCGCTGCGCGAGGGCGACATGACAGGTCGCCCTCGTGCGGCGGAGCTTCACTGCCGGCGGTCAGGCCGACTTGGCGACCGCCCTGGGATGGGGCCGCCAGTCCAGCGCGGGCGCGTGGTTCAGTATCTCGTTCTCCAGGTGCTGGAGCGCCGGTCTCGGGTCGATCCCCAGCTCGTCGGCCAGCCGCTTCTGGTTGGTGCGCAGCACCGCCAGCGCGTCGGCCTGCCGGCCGGCCCGGTAGAGCGCCAGGCTCAGCAGCTCACAGCCGTACTCGCGCAACGGGTGGGCCCGGGTGAAGGCCTCCAGTTCCGCCACGGCCATCTCGTGGGCGCCCACCGCGAGCAGCGCCGCGCAGCGGCCCTCGACCACCGACAGCCGCAGCTCCTCCAGCCGGGCCACGTCGGGCCGCACATAGGTGGTGTCGGCCACCTCGGCGTAGGCCTGGCCCCGCCACAGGGCGAGTCCCGCCTCGAACTCCCGTACCGCCTGCTGCGGTTCGCCCCAGTCCAGCGCCTGCCATCCGGCGGTCGCGCGCTCGCTGAAGCGGTGGACGTCGACCTCGACGACACGGTTGTCCAGCAGATAGCCGCGGCCGTAGGTACGCAGAACAGTGGCGGGCGTCCGCGGCGCGCGATGCGGTTCCAGCACCCGTCGCAAATTGGCCACATAGGCCTGGAGCGAGGTGATCGCCGACGGCGGGGGATTTCCGGTCCACAGCTCTTCGACGATCATGTCGACGGCCACCGGCTGTCCCACCTTGCTGACCAGCAGCGCCAGCAATGCGCGCTGCTTGGGCGCTCCCGGATCGACCAGCCGGCCGCCCACGACCGCCTCGATCGGGCCGAGTGCCCGGAACTCCGCCATGGGTTGCGGGGTGTCCGGAATACGCGGCGGCTGTGCGGGCGTCCATCGCACCGTGCCGGGCGGCGCGGGAGCCGCCGCCGCGACGGCGTCGGCGTGGATTCTGTCGCCGATCGTACCGACCACCCGGGCGGCCGGCGGGTTTTTCGGATCAAGGTCGAGTTCTTTTGCGAAATACACTTTCAAAAACTCGTTGGTGCGGCGCAGCTCCCACACTTCACGTTCCAGCTCCGCGATGCGCCGCGCATCTCCATTGCCGGGTCCCGGCCGCTCCTCGCCATCGAGCCGCGACCTGGGGTCGCCGCTTAACTCAGCGCCGATGGCTGGCGTATCGACGTTGACTTTATGGTTCGCCATCCCGAACTCCCAACATCGCACCGCCTGATCCGGGCGCCTGGCCAGGACCGGGTTACGGCTTGGCAGGCTGGCGGGCGTCCCCGCCAGGCAGTATCCAGTCGCCGAACGCCCCGTGCAGTGTGCGCGAACGGCCTAAATGAGACGACTTTCAGAGCGCACTCACCCATAAAAAATGCAGCCCAGAGATCACGCAACCCTTCGGGGGATGCGCTGCTCGGCTGCTGTGCGGTCGGCGGAGAGCGCGTGCACCGCACGAAGACCCGGCGACCAGAAACACCTCATCTGGTCATGACACCCGTGGCCGGATTCCAGTCGTGCGGCAAAAATTGCATTTCGCGCCCCCGCTGCGATACGTTATTCTGCTCCGCCCGAGCTAGTGTAGCTGCGAACCGATAGCCAGTCAAGGGCCGTCAGGATTCCTGGCGGACCATATATCCAATAACCGACTCAATGAATCTTTCACTTACCGTAAGCAGCCAGAGTGAATGCGTTGGAACTGGCACAGTGTCCGCTTTCGCGGCGGATGGCCCCAGGGATCCCGTTTCCTCATGGAACGAGGACGTGCGTCCCGGCCGACCGCCGAACGGTCACCCAGGCTGCACCGTAACAAGAAACTGTCACCCGGTCGACCAGGGGCAATATGTTGCTCCTGGTGACGACTTGACTGAATTTCAGCGGTGCCAGGAGTGTTACGGCATGACACTCCTTGATTCACTCCGCGGCCCGCAGGATCTCAAGGGCCTGGGGCCGGAAGAGCTGACCGTCCTGGCCGCGGAGATCAGGGACCGCCTGATCTCGACGGTGTCGGCGAACAGCGGGCACCTCGGCCCGAACCTCGGGGTGGTGGAGCTGACCATCGCGCTGCACCGGGTGTTCGACTCCCCCCGCGATCCGCTGGTCTTCGACACCGGCCACCAGTCCTACGTCCACAAGCTGGTGACCGGCCGCCAGGCCGAGTTCGGCACGCTGCGGCAGCCGGGCGGCATGTCGGGCTACCCGAGCCGGGCCGAGTCGGCGCACGACCATGTGGAGAATTCGCACGCCTCGACGTCGATGTCGTACGCGGACGGGCTGGCGAAGGCCTTCCGGCTGCGCGGCGAGCTGGACAGGACCGCGGTGGCGGTCATCGGCGACGGCGCGCTGACCGGCGGGATGGCCTGGGAGGCGCTGAACAACATCGCGGCGGCCAAGGACAACCGGGTGGTGATCGTCGTCAACGACAACGGCCGCTCGTACGCGCCGACCCATGGCGCCCTCGCCGCGCACCTCGCCCATGTGCGCACCACGCGGCGCTACGAGAGCGTCCTGGACTCGGTCAAGACGACGCTGCCGCGCGCCCCGCTGGTCGGCACCCCGCTGTACGAGACGCTGCACGGCATCAAGAAGGGGATCAAGGACGTACTCCAGCCGCAGGTGATGTTCGAGGACCTGGGCCTGAAGTACGTCGGCCCGATCGACGGCCACGACCAGGCCGGGGTGGAGCGGGCGCTCGCGGACGCGCGGGGCTTCGGCGGGCCGGTCATCGTGCATGTGCTCACCCGCAAGGGATACGGCTACCCGCCCGCCGAGAACAACGACGAGGACCGCCTGCACCAGGTCGCGGCGGGCACCGACCCGCTGACCGGGACGACGGTGAAGGCGGCGGCCAGGACCTGGTCGCACGTCTTCGCGGACGAGATCCTGCGGATCGCGGGGCGGCGCCGGGACGTGGTGGCGATTACCGCCGCGATGCTGCACCCGACCGGGCTCGCGCCCTTCGCGGCGGCGTACCCGGACCGGGTCTTCGACGTCGGGATCGCCGAGCAGCACGCGGTGACCAGCGCCGCCGGGCTGGCCATGGGCGGTATGCACCCGGTGGTGGCGCTCTACTCGACCTTCCTGAACCGCGCGTTCGACCAGGTGCTGATGGATGTGGCGCTGCACCGGCTGCCGGTCACCTTCGTGCTGGACCGGGCCGGCGTGACCGGCCCGGACGGCGCGAGCCACAACGGCATGTGGGACGGCTCGCTCGGCCAGCTCGTGCCCGGGCTGCGGATCGCCGCGCCGCGTGACGCGCTGCGGCTGGCCGAACTGCTCGCCGAGGCGGTGGACGACGCCACCGGGCCGACCCTGCTGCGCTTCCCGAAGGCGCCGGCCGGCGACGAGGTCCCCGGCCTCGGCCGGCTCGGCGGCATGGACGTCGTGGCCCGCCCCGCCGAGGGATTGGCGACGGATGTGCTGCTGGTCGGCGCCGGGGTGATGGCCGGCGTGTGCGCGGACGCCGCGGGCCGGCTGGCCGACCAGGGCATCGGCGCGCTCGCCGTCGACCCGCGCTGGGTCAAGCCGGTGGACCCGGCGCTGACCGCCGCGGCCCGCGACGCGCGGCTGGTGGTCACCGTCGAGGACAACGGCATCGCCGGCGGCTTCGGCGACGCGGTGGCCCGCACGCTGCGGCTGGCCGGCGTCGACACCCCGGTGATCCCCTTCGCCCTCCCCCAGGAGTTCCTGGACCACGACACCCGGCGCGACATCCTGGAGCGGGCCGGGCTCACCGGCCGGGACGTCGCCCGGTCGGTCACCGAGGCGGTCTCGGGGCGCGGGAGCCAGGACGAGGTCGTCGGCACACGTTGAACCCCGCGCCGGACCGGCTCCGGAACGCGGCCCCGCTCCGACCCGGCCCCGTACGGGACCGCGCCCGGCCGCCCCGGCCCCGTACCGGCCTGGCGGTACCGCACGGCCGCCAAGCCGACGCCAACCGGACCCACAGTCCCGGCCAAGGCGCGTGACCAATGCTTGGCCGGATGGATCGTGTACGCAGCGCCACCTTCAGTGACGCCGCCGGGGCGCCGCCCATGGTCCGAGTACGTTCAGACAGCCCGTCAAGATCGACGCGTGGAGGATTCAATGTCCGGAGCCGCTGAAGTCGAGCGCGTGTATTCGGCCATGGAGGAAGCGGCCCAACTGCTGGATGTGGCCTGCTCACGTGACAAGATCCGGCCGATCCTGACCGCGTTCCAGGACACACTCGCCGACGGCGTGATCGTCTTCTCGATGGCGAGCGGACGGCACGCGACAGAGCTCGACTTCAGCATCTCGGTGCCGGCCGAGCACGGCGACCCGTACGCCGCCGCTCTGGCGAGCGGCCTCATCGAGGGCCAGGACCACCCGGTCGGCGATCTGCTCGCGGACACCCAGAAGGCCCTTCCGGTGTCCATGTTCGCCGTCGACGGCGAGGTCACCGGCGGCTTCAAGAAGACCTACGCCTTCTTCCCCACGGACAACATGCCGGGTGTCGCGCAGCTGATCGACATCCCGTCCATGCCGCCGAGCGTGGCCGAGAACGCCGAGCTGTTCGCCCGCTACGGCCTCGACAAAGTGCAGATGACCTCGATCGACTACAAGCGCCGCCAGGTGAACCTGTATTTCAGCAACCTCTCCTCCGCGTACCTCCAGCCCGGGCCCGTCCTGGAACTGGTGCGCGAGCTGGGGCTGCACATCCCGGGTGAGGCGGGGCTGGAGTTCGTCAAGCGGTCCTTCGCCCTCTACCCCACCCTCAGCTGGGACTCCGGGAAGATCGAGCGGCTGTGCTTCGCGGTGATCTCCACCGACCCGACGCTGGTGCCGGCCACCGACGAGGCGGACATCGCGCAGTTCTCGACGTACGCGAACAACGCCCCGTACGCGTACGCCGGCGAGAAGCGCACGCTCGTCTACGGGCTCACCCTCTCGCCGACCGAGGAGTACTACAAGCTCGGGGCGTACTACCAGATCAGCGACATCCAGCGGAAGCTGCTGAAGGCCTTCGACGCCCTCACCGACTGATAGCCGCAGCCGGGCGGCCGGCCGGCTCCTCGCCAGGGGCGGTCTCCAGGAGACCGCCCCTGACGCGTGTCCGGGCGGGTCAGCTCACAGTGATCCGGAGGCCCGCCAGTTCGGCCTGGACGTCGATGGCGGTGATCCTGCCGTCCTCGGTGGTGAAGCTGAACGCGGCCCGCGTCTCGCCGTCCTGCGACCAGATCAGGCCCGGAACCCCGTCGATGAGGGCCGGGACCGGGGACCAGACGCGGTTGACGAAGGCGCGGGTGACGGCGTCGGAGCCGCGCAGCTCGGCTTCTATGGACACATCGGCGTCGGAGCCCATCTTGATGGCGGCCTGGTCGGTGCGGACCACGATGTCCGGGTCGAGCATGGCCAGCAGCGCCTCGAACTGGCCCTCGCGGGAGGCCGCCAGGAAGGCGCGGACCAAGTCGGCCTTGCCCGCCTGGACGGCGTCGGCGCTGTCCTCCTGGGCGCCCTTGGACACGGCGCTTCTGGGAGCCGCCCCCTTGGGACCCGCGCCCTTGGCGCCCGGCCCTTCTGCGCCGGCGTCGGAGCCGACCTGCTGGACCCGGCGGCGGGCGCGGCTGGCCAGTTGGCGGGCCGCGGCCGGGGAGCGGTCCACTATGGGCGCGATCTCCTCGAACGGGACCGCGAACATGTCGTGCAGGACGAACGCCAGTCTCTCCACGGGCGTGAGCGTGTCGAGGACGACGAGCAGGGCGAGGCCGACGGAATCGGCGAGCAGCGCCTCCTGCTCGGGGTCGGCTCTCGCGTCCGCCCGGTGCGTCCCGCCCGCCTCGTCCGCGTCCATGAGGTCCTCGCGGCGGGACTTGCGGGACTTGAGCATGTTCAGGGACACGCGGGCGACAATCGTCGTGAGCCAGCCGCTGAGATTCTCCACGGCGTCGGCGTCCGCGCGGCTCAGTCTGATCCAGGCTTCCTGAACGGCGTCGTCCGCCTCCGCGAGCGAGCCGAGCATCCGGTACGCCACCGCGCGCAGCCGGGGGCGGTCGGTTTCGAATCGTTTGGCCAGCAAGTCGTGTTCGTTCATCGCGTCACATTCTCTCACCGGTGCCTGCCGAATATGTGACTGACGAGAAGCCGGTGATGTGACAAGTCGGGGGCGCGTGGATCACCGGGGGCGCTCAGCGGGGCGCTCAGCAGGCCTCTCGGCGGGGCGCGGGCTCCGGCGAGGGCGGCGCGGGCGGCTGCTCAGGCGGCTTGAAGTCGACGGCCGCGGTGAAGTTGGCGCGGCGGGCCGCACGGCGGAAGGTCGTCAGGGCGGCCGGACCCGCCAGCAGGATGCACAGGAAGTTGGTGACGGCGCGTCCGGTGTCCCAGCCGAGCGAGGTCGCGACGTCGAAGGCCAGGTAGCGGTGCCACTGCTCGGTGAAGGGCAGCCCCGGCAGATAGGCGAGGGAGCTGCCGGGGTCGGCGGAGAAGGGCCAGAAGGACAGGTTGAGCAGGAAGCCGAAGAGATAGCCGGAGGCGGAACCGTATACCGCCAGGAGCAGGATCTCGGCCTTTCCGCGGGCGCGGGGCAGGAGTCCGGCGAGCAGGCCGACGAAGGCGCAGCCGAACATCTGGTACGGCATCCACGGCCCGACCCCGCCGGTGAGCAGCGCCGAGGCGAAGAGCGAGGTGCAGCCGAGGGTGAAGCCGAAGCCGGGGCCGAAGACCCGGCCGGCCAGGACGAGCACGAAGAAGACCGTCTCGACCCCGGCGGTGCCCGCGCCCAGCGGGCGCAGCGCGGCGTTGACGGCGGAGAGCACCCCGAGCATGGCCAGCGCCTTGGCGTCGATGCCGCCGTCGGCGATCTGGGCGAAGACGACGGCCAGGACGAGGACGAGCAGTACGCCGAAGATCAGCGGCGGGGCGTACGAGCTGCCGAAGCGGCCGGGGGCGACGACGAACGGCCAGAAGAAGGCGACCAGGCCGATGAGGGCCGCCAGCACGACGGTGACCTGGGCCATGGCGTGCACGCGGACCGCGGTGCCGGGCCTGCGAGCCGCGCGGACCCGCCCGTCCGCCGCGGTCATCGGCCGGCTCCCGTCGTGGTGAGGGCGTCGGCGACCTGGGCGACGGTCAGGTACGGCAGCGGGGCGAGGATCTTGGCCGCCTGGGGCGCGAAGGCCGGTGAGGCGACGATGACGTCGGCGGTGGGGCCGTCGGCGACGATCTCGCCCTCGGCCATGACGACGACCCGATCGGCGCTCGCGGCGACGAATTCCACGTCGTGCGTGGAGATCACCACGCTGCGGCCCTCGGCGGCCAGCGCGTCCACGATCCGGGTGAGCGCCCGCTTGGCCTGGTAGTCCAGGCCGCGGGTCGGTTCGTCCAGCAGCACGACGGTGGGCGCGGTGGTGAGCTGGATGGCCAGCACGAGGGAGAGCTTCTGGCCCTCCGACAGGTCGCGGGGGTGGGAGCCGTCGGCGATGCCGGGTGCCAGCCGGTCGAGGATGTCCCGCGCGGCGGACGCGGCCCCGGGGCCGGCCTCCCGGTCGGCCCGGTCGAGTTCGGCGCCGACCGTCTCCAGGTAGAGCAGGTCGGTGGGCGTCTGCGGCACCAGCCCGACCCGCCGCCGGTCCTCCCGCCGCACGTCCGCCGCCCGGCTCCCGAACCAGCGCCGCGCACGGGCGGGGCCGGGGCCGGTCGGGGGCGCCCCTGCCGGCGCCGGTCCGGTCGCGGACGCGGCCTCGGTGGAGGGCGGTGCCGGGTCCGTGCCCGGCACCGCCGGCATCGTCACCGTGCCGCCCTGGCGGGGGCCCGCTCCGTGCAGTGCCCACAGCAGGGACGACTTGCCCGAGCCGTTGCGGCCCATCAGGGCGGTGACCCGGCCCGCGCGCAGGTCGAGGTCGACCTCGCGGACGGCGATCACCTCGCCGTAGCGGACCACCACGCCCCGCGCGCTCAGCAGCGTGGCGCTGTCGCCCGTGGCGGGGCGGGCCGGCGGTACCGGCCGCACGGCCAGTTCCCGGCGCAGGGACGCGGCGGCGCGGCGGGCGTCGCGTACCGACAGCGGCAGCGGGTCCCAGCCGCCGAGCCGGCCGAGGTCCACGACGGGCGGTGCGACCGAGGCGGTACGGAAGACGTCGGCGGGCGCCCCCGCGGTCACCGTGCCGTCGCCGGTCAGGTGGAGGACCCGGTCGGCGTACTGCACGACGCGCTCCAGGCGGTGTTCCGCGAGCAGCACGGTGATGCCGAGGTCGTGGACGAGCCGGGTGACCGCCGCCAGGACGTCCTCCGCGGCGGTCGGGTCGAGCGCGGAGGTGGGCTCGTCCAGGACCAGGACGCGCGGGTGGGCGGTGAGGACCGAGCCGATGGCGACGCGCTGCTGCTGGCCGCCGGACAGTTCGCTGAGCGCCCGGTGCCGCAGGTCGGCCAGGCCCAGCAGGTCGAGGGTCTCCTCCACGCGCTTGCGCATCACGTCGGCGGGGACGGCCAACTGCTCCATGGCGTAGGCGAGTTCCTCCTCGACGGTGTCGGTGACGAAGCCGGCCAGCGGGTCCTGGCCCACCACGCCGACGACGTCGGCGAGTTCGCGCGGCGGGTGGTCGGCGGTGTCCCGGCCCGCCACGGTGACGCGGCCGGCCAGCGTGCCGCCGGTGAAGTGCGGGACGAGGCCGTTGACCGTGCCGAGCAGGGTGGACTTGCCCGCGCCGGTACGGCCGACGACCAGGCACAGTTCGCCTTCCTCGACGGTCAGGTCCACCTCCCGCAGCACGGGCCGGTCGGCTCCGTCGTAGCGGACGCTGACCTGGTCGAATCGGATCACAGCAGGGCCTCGCTGGGAGAGTCGGCGCCCTTGGGCGGCCGCGGTCGCGCGGACGCGGCCTGGGCGCCGGGGACGCGGGAGGGGGGCGGCGCGGCGAAGGAGGCGACGCCTGCCAGCAGGATCGCGGCGGCGGGCAGCCACGGCAGCGACGGCCAGCGCAGCGGGTACAGGCCCGGGTTGAGGTCGTTCGCGCTGTAGCCGGCGGTGACGAACAGGACCACGGCCGAGGCGCAGCCGCACAGCGCGACGGTCCACTCCGCTGCCCGCCACGGGTCGGGCCGGTAGCTGGTGCGGCGCACCCGCCGGCCGCCGAGCGCGAGCCCGGCGCAGCACAGCAGGGATCCGCCCAGCATCGCGGGCAGCCCCAGCGAGCGCGGTGTGGTCCCGTCGAGCAGCCCGTAGACGCCGGTGCACAGGCCGAGCATGCCGACCAGCATCAGCGCGCCGGTGATACGGCGGGAGGCCCGGGTCGCGGTGCCGGCCCGGCCGTAGCCGCGGGAGTCCATGGCCGCCGCGAGGTGCAGGGAGCGCTCCAGGGCGTCCTCCAGGACCGGGATGAGGATGCTGCGCAGGGCGCGCAGGCCCTTGGCCCGGTCGGCGCGGAGCCTGCGGGCGCGGTTCACCCGCTGGACGCTCTCCACGAGTTGGGGGGCGACACTCATGGACACGGTGACGGCGACGCCGAGTTCGTACAGCGCGCCCGGCAGCACCCGCAGGGCCCGCTTGGGATTGGCCAGGGTGTTGGCGGCGCCGATGCAGCACAGCAGGCAGGCCAGCCGCAGCCCGTCCGTCGCCGCCGACAAGGCGGCCTCCAGCGAGACGGGGCCGCCGAGTTGGATGCCGGCGTACCAGTGCGGGGTGGGGACGCGGGGCAGCCGGAAGACGATGTGGTCCGCGGGGGTGATGCCGGTGGCGAAGACGCAGCGGAAGACCACCCGGACGGCGACGACGGTCAGCGCGAGCCACAGGTAGTACTTGAAGCCCTTGGCCCAGGGCGCGTCGGTGCGGCGCTCGGTGACGGTCCAGCCGAGGACGGCCAGGACCAGGCCGAGCAGCAGCGGGTTGGTGGTGCGGCTGACGGCGGTGGCCAGGCCGATGCCCCAGATCCACCAGGCGACCGGGTGCAGCGTACGCGGCAGCCGCCGCCCCGCGGCGGGGCGGGACGGCGGCCGGCCGTCGTGGGCGGCGGGTGGGGCGGCGGG
>NZ_JAJSYW010000178.1:2026-6543 GCF_036815005.1 Streptomyces sp. IBSBF 2435
AGTGGACGCGAGCATCTGTGGCCAAGTTTTTAAGGGCGCACGGTGGATGCCTTGGCACCAGGAACCGATGAAGGACGTGGGAGGCCACGATAGGCCCCGGGGAGCTGTCAACCGAGCTTTGATCCGGGGGTGTCCGAATGGGGAAACCCGGCAGTCGTCATGGGCTGTCACCCATACCTGAACACATAGGGTATGTGGAGGGAACGCGGGGAAGTGAAACATCTCAGTACCCGCAGGAAGAGAAAACAACCGTGATTCCGGGAGTAGTGGCGAGCGAAACCGGATGAGGCTAAACCGTTCACGTGTGATACCCGGCAGGGGTTGCGTGTGCGGGGTCGTGGGAGTTTCCTTGACCGGTCTGCCGGCCGGTCGGAGAGTGAGAAACCGTTTGTGTAGGCGAAGGACATGCGAAAGGTCCGGCGTAGAGGGTAAGACCCCCGTAGCTGAAACATGAGCGGCTCTCTTGGAGATCACCCAAGTAGCACAGGGCCCGAGAAATCCTGTGTGAATCTGGCGGGACCACCCGTTAAGCCTAAATATTCCCTGGTGACCGATAGCGGATAGTACCGTGAGGGAATGGTGAAAAGTACCGCGGGAGCGGAGTGAAATAGTACCTGAAACCGTGTGCCTACAAGCCGTGGGAGCGTCGCGTTGGGCGACTTGTCGTTCAACGTCGTGACTGCGTGCCTTTTGAAGAATGAGCCTGCGAGTTTGCGGTGTGTTGCGAGGTTAACCCGTGTGGGGTAGCCGTAGCGAAAGCGAGTCCGAATAGGGCGGTTGAGTAGCACGCTCAAGACCCGAAGCGGAGTGATCTAGCCATGGGCAGGTTGAAGCGGCTGTAAGAGGTCGTGGAGGACCGAACCCACCAGGGTTGAAAACCTGGGGGATGACCTGTGGTTAGGGGTGAAAGGCCAATCAAACTCCGTGATAGCTGGTTCTCCCCGAAATGCATTTAGGTGCAGCGTCGTGTGTTTCTTGCCGGAGGTAGAGCACTGGATAGGCGATGGGCCCTGCCGGGTTACTGACCTTAGCCAAACTCCGAATGCCGGTAAGTGAGAGCGCGGCAGTGAGACTGTGGGGGATAAGCTCCATGGTCGAGAGGGAAACAGCCCAGAGCATCGACTAAGGCCCCTAAGCGTACGCTAAGTGGGAAAGGATGTGGAGTCGCAGAGACAACCAGGAGGTTGGCTTAGAAGCAGCCATCCTTGAAAGAGTGCGTAATAGCTCACTGGTCAAGTGATTCCGCGCCGACAATGTAGCGGGGCTCAAGCGTACCGCCGAAGTCGTGTCATTGCAGCATTGAGGGCCAACGCCTGCTGTGATGGGTAGGGGAGCGTCGTGTGCCGGGTGAAGCTGCGCCGGAAGGCAGTGGTGGACGGTTCACGAGTGAGAATGCAGGCATGAGTAGCGATACAAGAGTGGGAAACTCTTGCGCCGATTGACTAAGGGTTCCTGGGTCAAGCTGATCTGCCCAGGGTAAGTCGGGACCTAAGGCGAGGCCGACAGGCGTAGTCGATGGACAACCGGTTGATATTCCGGTACCCGCTGTAAAGCGCCCAGTGCTGAATCCTTTGATGCTAAGGCCGTGAAGCCGCCTCTGATCTCTTCGGAGTGAGGGGGAGTGGTGGAGCCGCTGACCCGAGGGGGTAGTAGGTAAGTGATGGGGTGACGCAGGAAGGTAGTCCAGCCCGGGCGGTGGTTGTCCCGGGGTAAGGGTGTAGGACGTCATCCAGGTAAATCCGGGTGGCATATAGTCTGAGACCTGATGCCGAGCCGATTGTGGTGAAGTGGATGATCCTATGCTGTCGAGAAAAGCCTCTAGCGAGTTTTACGGCGGCCCGTACCCTAAACCGACTCAGGTGGTCAGGTAGAGAATACCGAGGCGTTCGGGTGAACTATGGTTAAGGAACTCGGCAAAATGCCCCCGTAACTTCGGGAGAAGGGGGGCCATGTTCGGTGATGGGACGTGCTCCTTGAGCTGGGTGTGGCCGCAGAGACCAGCGAGAAGCGACTGTTTACTAAAAACACAGGTCCGTGCGAAGCCGTAAGGCGATGTATACGGACTGACGCCTGCCCGGTGCTGGAACGTTAAGGGGACCGGTTAGTCACATTTCGGTGTGGCGAAGCTGAGAACTTAAGCGCCAGTAAACGGCGGTGGTAACTATAACCATCCTAAGGTAGCGAAATTCCTTGTCGGGTAAGTTCCGACCTGCACGAATGGCGTAACGACTTCTCGACTGTCTCAACCATAGGCCCGGTGAAATTGCACTACGAGTAAAGATGCTCGTTTCGCGCAGCAGGACGGAAAGACCCCGGGACCTTTACTATAGCTTGATATTGGTGTTCGGTTCGGCTTGTGTAGGATAGGTGGGAGACTGTGAAGCTATGGCGCCAGCCGTGGTGGAGTCGTCGTTGAAATACCACTCTGGTCGTGCTGGATGTCTAACCTCGGTCCGTGATCCGGATCAGGGACAGTGTCTGGTGGGTAGTTTAACTGGGGCGGTTGCCTCCTAAAGGGTAACGGAGGCGCCCAAAGGTTCCCTCAGCCTGGTTGGCAATCAGGTGTTGAGTGTAAGTGCACAAGGGAGCTTGACTGTGAGACTGACGGGTCGAGCAGGTACGAAAGTAGGGACTAGTGATCCGGCGGTGGCTTGTGGAAGCGCCGTCGCTCAACGGATAAAAGGTACCCCGGGGATAACAGGCTGATCTTCCCCAAGAGTCCATATCGACGGGATGGTTTGGCACCTCGATGTCGGCTCGTCGCATCCTGGGGCTGGAGTCGGTCCCAAGGGTTGGGCTGTTCGCCCATTAAAGCGGTACGCGAGCTGGGTTTAGAACGTCGTGAGACAGTTCGGTCCCTATCCGCTGCGCGCGTAGGAGTCTTGAGAAGGGCTGTCCCTAGTACGAGAGGACCGGGACGGACGAACCTCTGGTGTGCCAGTTGTCCTGCCAAGGGCATGGCTGGTTGGCTACGTTCGGGAGGGATAACCGCTGAAAGCATCTAAGCGGGAAGCCTGCTTCGAGATGAGGGCTCCCACCCACTTGATGGGGTAAGGCTCCCAGTAGACGACTGGGTTGATAGGCCGGATGTGGAAGCCTCGTAAGGGGTGGAGCTGACCGGTACTAATAGGCCGAGGGCTTGTCCTCANGGGTAAGGCTCCCAGTAGACGACTGGGTTGATAGGCCGGATGTGGAAGCCTCGTAAGGGGTGGAGCTGACCGGTACTAATAGGCCGAGGGCTTGTCCTCATTTGCTCGCGTCCACTGTTTGGTTCCCGGGTTGCGAACAGTCGCACCGGTTGAACAGATTCACTTAACTGAAAAGTGTGCTTGTTCGCTTGGACTCTGTCGATGTCCCGCCTGCGCGGCGGGGCGACCCGATAGCGTTTCGGTGGTCATAGCGTTAGGGAAACGCCCGGTTACATTCCGAACCCGGAAGCTAAGCCTTTCAGCGCCGATGGTACTGCAGGGGGGACCCTGTGGGAGAGTAGGACACCGCCGAACAATTATTNGGGAAACGCCCGGTTACATTCCGAACCCGGAAGCTAAGCCTTTCAGCGCCGATGGTACTGCAGGGGGGACCCTGTGGGAGAGTAGGACACCGCCGAACAATCTTTCCAGACCCCTGGTCCTGGCCTAAGCGCTAGGACCAGGGGTCTTTTTGTATGGCGCCCACAAAGCGCGCCTTCCCCGTGGTTACGGGAGACTTGTACTACAGCAGCACGATCCGAGGAGTCACGTCGATGTCCAACTCGCCTGAAGACCGGCCCGAGCGTCCCGAACGCCGGGACTCGCGCCCGAACGGCGGTGGCGACCGCGGGGGTTACCGCAGTGGTGCCCCGCGAAGGGACGGTGACCGTCCCAGCGGTGGCGGCTTCCGCCGCGATGACCGGCGTGACGATCGTCCGCGTGACGACCGGCGTGATGACCGTCCGCGCGGTGGCCCGCGTCGTGACGGCGACCGCCCCGGCGGGAGTGGTGGCGGCTTCCGCCGCGACGACCGCCCCGGTGGCGGCGGTGGTGGCGGCTTCCGCGGTAACGACCGCCCCCGCTATGACCGTCCGGCCGGCGGTGGCAGCGGTGGCGGCGGCGGTTTCCGTCGCGATGACCGTCCGGGTGGTGACCGTCCGCGCTTCAACGGTCCGCGCGATGACCGTCCGGGTGGTGACCGTCCGCGCTTCAACGGTCCGCGCGATGACCGTCCGGGTGGCGACCGTCCGCGCTTCAACGGTCCCCGTGATGACCGTCCGCGTTACGACGGTCCGCGTCGTGAGGGTGACCGTCCCGGTGGTGGCGGCGGTGGCTTCCGTCGCGATGACCGTCCTGGTGGCGACCGTCCCCGTTTCAACGGGCCCCGTGACGATCGTCCGCGCTACGACCGGCCGCGTGATGACCGTTCGGCCCGTGATGACCGGCCGCGCTACGACCGTCCCGGTGGCGACCGTCCGCGTTACGACGGTCCGCGTGATGACCGTCCGCGTTACGACGGTCCGCGTCGTGAGGGTGACCGTCCCGGTG
>NZ_JAJSYW010000178.1:6643-20530 GCF_036815005.1 Streptomyces sp. IBSBF 2435
GTGGCGGTGGCTTCCGTCGCGATGACCGTCCTGGTGGCGACCGTCCCCGTTTCAATGGTCCGCGGGATGACCGTCCCGGTGGGGACCGTCCGCGCTTCAATGGCCCCCGTGACGATCGCCCGCGTTTCAACGGCCCTCGTGACGACAGGCCGCGCTACGACCGTCCCCGTGACGATCGTCCGAGCTATGACCGTCCGAGGGACGACCGTCCCCGCCATGACGGTCCCCGTGACGACCGTCCGCGCTACGACCGCCCGCGCGATGACCGCCCGGCCCGTGATGACCGGCCGCGCTACGACCGTCCCGCCGGCGACCGCCCGCGTTACGACGGTCCGCGCGATGACCGTCCCCGTGGTCCGCGGCGCGAGGACGACCGGGGCGGCTTCCGCCGCGATGACCGTCCTGGTGGCGACCGTCCCCGTGGCGACCGTCCCCGTGACGACCGGCCGCGTTACGACCGTCCCCGCGATGACCGCCCGCGTGACGACCGGCGGGACGACCGTCCCCGTGGTCCGCGGCGCGACGACGACCGTCCCCGCGACGACCGCGGCTACGGTCGGCGGCCCGCTGTCGAAGGGCGCGGCCGGTTCGAGAGCCGGGGCGGCCGGGACGAGCGGCGCGATGAGCGGGAGCCGATCCGCCGGCTGCCCATCCCCGACGAGGTCACCGGCCACGAGATCGACTCGAGCGTGCGCCAGGAACTGATGAGCCTGCCCAAGACGCTCGCCGACGACGTGGCGCGCAACCTGGTCATGGTCGCCCGGCTGCTGGACGAGGAGCCCGAGCAGGCGTACGCGTACTCGCGGATCGCGCTGCGGCTCGCCTCGCGTGTCGCGGCCGTACGGGAGGCAGCGGGCTTCGCCTCGTACGCCAGTGAGCGTTATGCCGAGGCGCTGGCCGAATTCCGGGCCACCCGGCGGATGACCGGCACGGTGGACCTGTGGCCGGTGATGGCGGACTGCGAGCGCGGCCTGGGGCGTCCCGAGCGGGCGCTGGAGATGGCGGGCGCGCCCGAGGTGCACAAGCTCGACAAGGCGGGCCAGGTCGAAATGCGCCTGGTGGCCGCGGGTGCCCGGCAGGACCTGGGGCAGGCCGAGGCGGCCGTCGTGACGTTGCAGAGCTCGGAGCTGGCGTCCAGCGCCGTGCATCCGTGGACCGCGCGGCTGCGGTACGCGTACGCCGACGCGCTGCTCGCCGTGGACCGGGAGTCCGAGGCGCGCGAGTGGTTCGCGAAGGCGCTGGAGGCCGACCAGAACGGCACCACCGACGCGTCCGACCGCCTCGCGCAGCTCGACGGGGTGGAATTCGTCGACGCCTTCGACGACACCGACGAGACGGACGAGCCCGAGGCGGCGACCGGTAGGCCGTCCGGCACGAAGGACTCCGACACCGCCGTTGTCACCGACGACGACGAGGGCGCCGCCGGCGATGAGGACGAGGACGAAGGCGAGGACATCGCCGACGAGGACGACACGGAGGAGACGGACGGCAAGGACGCCGACCTGACCGACGAGGCCGACCCGGCGTCATTCCTCGACTCGCCGTTCCGTGAGCCCGCACCGGGTGACAAGGACTAGTCCGGCGGACTGGCACGAGGAGGGCGGCACCCGCCACTGTGGGTGCCGCCCTCCTTTTTTGCGCGCGTCGGCTCAGACGGCCCGGTCAGCCCAGGTCGAGGCACCGCATGACCAGCCCGCTGGCCGGCTTCGGTCCGAAGGACGTCGATTTGCGCGGCATCATCACGCCCTGCTGGGCGAGTTCGAGCACGACGTGCTCGCGTACCGGGTGCATCAGCACTGCCGTGCCCGCGTGCCGTTCCGCCTGCTCGACGGCGGCATCGGCCGCGTGGATGTAGCGGATCTCATCGGGGGAGCCGGGGGAGTCGGGGATCCGCCAGACGTGGTCGAGCAGCACGGTGTGCAGGACGGCGGCGTCGAGGCGCCGCCATTGCGGCGGGCGGTCGGCGGGCACGAGGCGGTCGAGCACGCCGGGGTCCGCGCGGTCCAGCAGGTGGAAGCCGCCGTCGCCGGCCAGGACGAAGGCGTTGCCGTCCCGCGCGGCGTCGGCGAGGGCGCCGAGGGCCTCGCCGAGGCTGTGGCCCGGCAGCGCGCGCACCCGGAAGTACGGGCGGGCGGCGTCGAGGGCGCGGTCGAGCGGCAGGCGTTCCAGCACCCGGTGGATGGCCCGGACCCGCAGCGGGTGGCGGGCGGTGTCGACCAGCAGGACGAGGCCGTAGTCCCACGCGGTGCCCGGCGGGTGCGCGGCCCGCAGCCTGCGGTAGGTGGCCCAGCGGTGGTGGCCGTCGGCGATCAGGGCCTGGCGGCCTGCCAGGTCGGCGCGGATCGCGTCGACCTCCGCCGGGTCGGTGAGCGACCACAGGCGGTGGCGCACGCCGTCCTCGGTCGTCGTGGCGAGCAGCGGCTCGCGGGTGCCGGCGGTGCGCTCGACGAGGGCGGCCGTCGCGTCGCCGTCGCGGTAGGCGAGCAGCAGGGGTTCGAGGTTGGCGTGGGTGGCGCGCATCAAGGCCGCGCGGTCGGCGACCGGGCCGGGCATCACGTCCTCGTGCGGCAGGACGACACCGCGCTCCGGCGGGGTGATCCGCAGGGCGCCGATGACTCCGCGTTGCAGGTGGTCGCCGTCGCGCTGCTCGTAGACGTACAGCGCGGGGCGCGGGTCGGCGGCCAGTACGCCCGCGTCGCGCCAGGCGGCGAGCGTGCGGGCGGCCTTGCGGTGCCGGGCGGCCGGTGACTCGGCGTCGGGAAGGATGAGGCGGACGACGTTGTACGGGTCGGCCGTCTCCAGGTGGCGCTGTCCGTCCGGGCGGACGACGACGTCGTACGGCGGCGACGTGACCGCCGCGAGGCTGCCGACGCGCTCCGCGGCGTACCGCAGGCCGCGGAAAGGGATCAGCCGCAGGCCCTGCTCGCCATCAGGACCGGGGTGGGGTCCGGAGTCGGGTCCGGGGTAGGGACCGGGAGTGCTCATCAGCGCATGCTACGTGCGGCGGCGCGATGAGGGATGATCAGGACGACGACGACATACCGAGGAGCGAGCCCGCCCATGACTCACCGGACCAGTCCGAGCGGCAGCGACCAGCCGCTCGACACCGCGTACGACACGGCGCTGCTCGACCTCGACGGTGTCGTCTACACCGGAGGCGACGCGATCGCGCACGCGGTGGACTCGCTGGCCGCGGCCGGCTCCGACGGGATGCGGCTCGCCTACGTCACCAACAACGCCGCCCGCACCCCGGAGACGGTCGCGGAACACCTCACCCGGCTCGGCGTGCCGGCCGACGCCGAGGACGTCATCACCTCGGCGCAGGCCGTCGCCCGGCTCATCGCCGATCACGTGCCGGCCGGGTCGAAGGTGCTGGCGGTCGGCGGGGAGGGCCTGTTCGCGGCGCTGCGCGAACGCGGGCTCCAGCCGGTCGAGTCCGCCGACGACAGCCCCGCGGCGGCCGTTCAGGGCTACGGGCCCGAGCTGCGCTGGTCGCAGCTCGCGGAGATGGCGCACGCGGTGAACGCCGGGGTGCCGTGGTTCGCCTCCAACACCGACCTCACGATCCCCAGCGCGCGCGGCATCGCGCCGGGGAACGGCGCGGCCGTCGAGGTCGTACGGATCGCGACCGGCGGTTCGCCGCAGGTGGCGGGCAAGCCGCTGCCGCCGATGCACCGGGAGACGGTGCTCAGGACCGGGGCGAAGCGGCCCCTGGTGGTCGGCGACCGGCTCGACACGGATATCGAGGGGGCGTACGCGGGCGGGGTGGACTCGCTGCTCGTCCTGACCGGGGTCACGAAGCCGGCCGATCTCATCGCGGCCGAGCCGCACCACCGGCCGACCTATGTCGCGGCCGACCTGCGGGGGCTGCTCGTCGCTCACCCGTCCGTCGAGTGGGACGGCTCCCGTGCGACCTGCGGCGGTTGGACCGCCACCGCGTCGGGCGGTTCCCTGGATCTCACCGGGTCCGGTGAGACGGCCGACGGCCTCCGCGCGGTGTGCTGCGCGGCCTGGTCCCTCGCCGATTCTGCGTCGTCCGACCTCGACCCCTCCAAGGCGCTGGCCCGCCTGGGCCTCTGACGGCACCCGTGCGGTGCCTTTCGTATGGGCGGCGAGTTCCGGCTGCCCGCGCGAAGGATGCCGCTTGCGGTGGCGTTGCGCCGCCGTCGCCGCCACCGTGGCTTTTCGCGCGGCTCCCCGCGCCCCTGGCGATTGCCCCTTGCGGCGGGTGCTTGCCTGCGGCGCCATCTTGGCTGGCCGCGCCGTTCCCCGCGCCCCTACGGGGCTCGGCTCTTCCGCCGAGGGCAAGCGAGCTTTTCAGGGGCGCGAGGAACTGCGCGACCAGCCACGACGCGGCCGCGGGCAAAGGAAAAACAGGACGCGGCACCCGCTCAGGAGTGCGGGGAACGGAGCGCTCGGCCACGGCGGCGGGAGAGAAGTGACGCCACCGCAAGTGGCAACCACCTGGAGCGCGGGGAATTGCCCGACGAGCCACGGCGAACCATCGGGTGGAAACGGGCAGCCACCCCCCCAGGGGGCGGGGGGAACCGCCCGCGATCCGGGCGGCCGG
The DNA here is from genome assembly GCF_036815005.1 of Streptomyces sp. IBSBF 2435. Taxonomy (NCBI): domain Bacteria; kingdom Bacillati; phylum Actinomycetota; class Actinomycetes; order Kitasatosporales; family Streptomycetaceae; genus Streptomyces; species Streptomyces sp. IBSBF 2435. The sequence goes on from NZ_JAJSYW010000178.1 coordinate 11,214, forward strand.
GGGAAGGGTCAGGTCGCCACGAGAAGCGCGTCCTCGGACGTACCGTCGCGCCAGTAGCCGGCGAAGGCGACCGCAGGTCGCGGGAATGCGCGGGCACCGACGAGGTGTCGGCGGACCTCCCGGACGACCGCCGCCTCCCCGGCCACCCACGCATACGGCGCCCCCGCCGGAAACGCGGCGGCGGCGAGAGCCGCGGGCAGGGAGGCGGGCCGGGTCAGCCACGTGACCTCCGCGTCGCACTTCGTGGCGAGGCCGATGCGGTCCCCGGGATCGCCGACCGAGATCCACGCCTTGACCACCGTGCCGGCCGGCAGCCACTCCAGGATGCCCGCGACGGCCGGCACCGCCGTCTCGTCGGCGCACAGCAGTACCCAGTCGGTGTCGCCCGGCGGTTGGAAGTCGACCCCGCCGTTGTCGGGCACGACGGGCGCGAGCACGGTGAGCCGGTCACCTGGTACGGCCCGGGCGGCCCACCGGGAGGCGGGGCCGAGGTCGCCGTGCAGTGCGAAGTCGATGTCGACCTCGACGGGATCGCGCCGCGCGTCCCGAATCGTGTAGGTGCGCATGATGCCGCGCACCGCCGGGTCGAGGGCGCGCCAGCGCGGGTACCAGTCGGCGTCGAGGAGGTCGGGGAGGACGGGCACGTCCTGCCCGTCCTGCGGCAGGAAGAGCTTGAGCCGCTGGTCCCGCCCGCCGCTGACGAGCGCGTCGAGGCCGGGGCCGCCGAGCACGATCCGCAGCAGGCCGGGGGAGAGCCGGTGGGTGCGCAGCACACGGGTGTGGAAGAAGTCGTAGGTGGGCGCGGCCATGACCTCAGCTCACCCTCTTCACGTCGGAGGCCGACAGCGGCGTGGAGGCGGGGGACAGGTTCATGGTGGCGCACCGCTCTGCTCGGAGGAGTCAATAAGGTGAGGCTAACCTAATCTCCATGAAGGGTGACCGTGAAGGGCGGCACGACCCGATGCGGTGGCGGCCCCCGACCGTCACCGCCCTGGCGGCCCGTCACGTGCGGCCCGTCACGTGCGGCTCGGCTCCGGCTCCGGCTCCGGCTCGGGCTCGGGCTCGGACAGACGCGCCGCCGCGCGGCGGCGCCGGGGAAGCAGCAGCGGAGTCGCCAGCAGGAGTACGCCCGCCAGGCCGATCGCCGTACGCGGGCCGAGCAGGGCACCCAGCACGCCCCACAGCGCCGTCAGGAGCGCGGCCGAGGCCTTGGTCGTCACCGCCCAGGCGGACAGCGTGCGGGTCACCCGGTCGGTCGCGGTGCGCTCCAGGCGGTAGGTGGCGTAGACCGGGTTGAAGACCCCGCAGCAGAAGATGAGCCCGAGCTCGACACCCATCACCAGCAGCAGCCCTCCGGTGCCAGGACCCAGGAAGGCCAGGCCGACGGGCCAGAGCGCGCGCAGCGTTCCGGCCACGGCCAGGACCCGGAGCTGCCCGAACCGGGTGGCGAGCGGCCGGGCCAGCCGTGAACCGAGCAGCCCGCCGATCGAGGGCGCGGCGAAGGCGAGGCCGTACTGCCAGGGCGCGAACCCGAGCCGGCCGAGCATCAGGACGGCCAGCAGCGGATCGGCGGCCATGACCAGGCCGTTGAAAAGGGCGGTGTTGAACAGCAGCGGGCGCAGCGTCGTGTCGGCGAGGATGTACCGCCAGCCGTCGAGCAGGTCCACAGCCCGCATGCGTGCGGCCTCCCGGCGCTCGGGCAGCGGCTCGTGCCCGCCCGTCGCGCGGATGCCCAGGGCCGAGAGCAGATAGCTGACCGCGTCGGCCACCACCGTCGCCACCGGGCCGAGGAGCCCGATCGCGGCGCCGCCCAGCGGCGGTCCGACGATCGTGGTCGTCCAGGCCGTCGACTCGAACCGGGCGTTGGCGACGAGCAGGTCCTCGGCCGGCAGCAGTGACTTCAGGTACGCGCCGGAGGCCGCGCGGAAGGAGATGTCGGCCGCCGCGACGACGACCGAGACCAGCAGGAGCTGGACGAAGGTGAGCACGCCGAGCGCGAACGCGGCGGGGATCGTCAGCAGTGCCGCGAACCGCGCCAGGTCCATCGCGACCAGCACCGGCCGCTTCCGGCGGAATTCCACCCACGGGCCGAGCGGTACCGCCACGACCGCGCCCACCGCCACCCCCACGGAGGAGAGCGCGGCGACCTCGGCCGGTCCGGCGTGCAGCACCTGGATGGCGATCACCGGGAACGCGCCGAAGGCCAGCCAGGTACCGAGCGCGCTGGTCCCGTACGCTCCCCAGAGCCACCCGAACCGCCAGCCCAGCCGCTGGCCGAGGAGATGCCCCAGCCGGTGCCCGCTCTTCATGCCCGCCGCCCCCTCGTTGCCCTGCTGTACAACCGATCCGTGATCGGACGTATCAAAGCGAGCCCCGTACCCGGGGATCAAACAACCACAGGGCCACCCAGCCACAACCGATGGTTGTGCCCTTAGGGTCTCCGGTATGGACCTCGACACCGTCCGGACCTTCGCCGCCGCCGCGGACGCGGGGCAGTTCCAGGAGGCCGCCGCCGAGCTGGGGGTCACCCAGCAGGCCGTCTCCAAGCGCATCGCCGCACTGGAGCGCGACCTCGGGGTGCGGCTGTTCACCCGTACCGCGCGCGGCGCCGAACTCACCATCGACGGGCAGGCGTTCCTGCCCCACGCCCGCGAGCTGCTGCGCGTCGCCGAGCGGGCCGGCGCGTCCGTGGGTGCCGGCCGCCGCCCGCTGCGCGTCGACGTGATCGCCTCGCGCAGCGCGCAATCGGGCCTGCTGCGCGGCTTCCACCGCGCACACCCCGACATCGACCTCGACGTGGTGATGCTGTTCGAGATCGAGACGGCCGTCGCCGCCATCCGGTCCGGCGCGATCGACGCGTCCTTCCGCGCGGTCGCCGCGCCCGGCCGGCCCTTCCCCGAGGACATCGCGTCCGTCCGGGTGGTCGACGAGCCGCTCCAGCTGCTCACCGGCCCCGCCCACGCGCTGGCGGGCGCCAGGTCGGTGCCCCTGGCCCAGCTCGCCGGGCACCGGATCTGGATGCCCGGCATCGTGCCCGGTACCGAGTGGGGCGCCTACTACGACGACCTCGCCGCCGAGTTCGGCCTCACCATCGAGGCGACCGGCCCCAACTTCGGCTCAGACGCGCTCCTGGACACCATCGCCGACACCCCGGCGCTGGCCACCTTCATGGGCGAGCCCACCCGCATCGTCTGGCCCGCCGGCTACGGCCTGCGCCGCATCCCGGTGACCGACCCGGTGCCGGTCTACCCGCACTCGCTCCTCTGGCACCGCGACAACCCCCACCCGGCGCTGGCCACCCTCCGCGCCCACCTCGCCGCCACAGCGGCCGGCCACGACGCCCCCGGGACCTGGGCGCCGCGCTGGGTGATCCCGCACTGAACGCCGCCGCGCGGCGGCCGCCGTGTCGGCCCGTCGATGAGGCGACATCCCCCGTGACGACCTTCCCGGGAGGTCCTGGACGACTGCCCGAAATGCCGATACGTCGACAGAATGATCAAGACCGCGGACGGTTCCGGGCATTCCTGGAGACGACCGGCGGGTCATCACGTGTGAGCCGAGTGTCGACATATCCGGCCGTTCCCGCGTCATCGGCGTCCGGCCCACCGCGTGCGGCAAGTCGACAATGCGGCAGGCGGCTTGCCCGGCCGGTCGAGCCTGAGCAGTGCGGGCGATGGGCGGCCTCCGGGCCATCGGGGTGGCGCCTGACGGCCCGCGGTCGCGCACGACCTCGGCCAGGCTGCGGGGGGCGCCGAGCCCCGGCACGGTCACAGCAGCGAGCGCAGCCGCATCACGTCGCGCAGGCCCGCCTGGACCTTGACCCGTCCGCTGCCCCAGGCCTTGGCGAAGCTCAGCTGGCCGCCGACCATCGCCACCAGGTCGTCGCCCGACATCGTCAGCCTGATCTGCGCCTTGTCGGCCGGTGTGCCGGGCACAGTGACCACATCGGTGATCGTCCCGTCGGCGAGCCGCCCCACGAAGGTGATGTCCAGATCGGTGATCCGGCAGCTCAGCGAACGGTCGAAGGCAGTGGCGGCACGGACGTCGCCCTGTGCCCGCGCCATGTTCAGCGACAACTGGTCGAGTGCGGCGCGGCACTCCTCGATGGTGGCCATCGGCGCGGTCTCTCCCGGTCGGACGGTACGTCCGGACGACGGTACCGCAGGGCACCGTCAACGGGCTGTGGCGGCGGAAGGCGGTAGCGTCATGACCACGGTGGTCCGCCGCGCGGTCCGCCGGGTGAACGATGTGTCAACGGCGAGGCGAGGAGTGAGAGCGATGCGGGACGCGCTGCGTACCTGTCTGCAGATCGCGGGCGGCCTGACCGAGGCCACCCGCCGCCGTACGGTCGACGCGGCCAGGGAGCTGCTCGACCAGACCGGCATCGACGTCGATGCCGTGCAGCGGAAGATCAATTCCGCCATCCCGGCCGAGGTGCAGACTCTCGCCGACGAACTGATGGCCACCGGACGGGCCAACCGCGACCTGCTGGTCGGGCTGATCCGCGAGGAGGTCGACAAGACCATGAGCCGGGTCGGCCGGCTCGCCGACGAGGTGACGAAGGTCGGCGTCGTGCTGGAAACGCTCGAACGCCGCATCCGTAACCTGGAGTCGACCGACTCCGGCGGCGACGGCGGCGCCCGTGCCGGTGCCGGTACTGCTCCCGCTGAGCCCAAGGGCGCGCCCTCCGATCCCGCGCCGCCGGTCCAGCGCGTGCCGGTCGAGACCGAGCCAGCCCGGTCCGCGACCGCCAAGGAGACCGCCCCGGCGGCGAAGAAGGCGGCGCCCGCAGCCCGTAAGACCGCCGCGGCGAAGAAGGCCACCACCACCAAGTCGGCTGCCGCCCACAAGACGACGGCGACCAAGAAGACCGCGGCAGCCAAGAAGACCGCGGCGACGGGGCAGACGGCGCCGGCGCCCGCGGCGAAGAAGACGCCGGCCGCGAAGAAGACCGCCGCGCCCGGCGGCACGCCAACTGCCAAGAAGACTGCGCCCGCGCCCGGCGGTACACCGGCCGCGAAGAAGACCGCGGCCGCGGTCGGCGGGACGGCCGCCGCGCCCGGCGGCACGACCGCCGCGAAGAAGTCCGCGGCGAAGAAGGCCACCGCGGCCGGCGCGAAGAAGGCCGCGTCCGCGACCGGCGGCACCTCGGCCGCGAAGAAGTCGGCCGTGGAGGCCGGCGGCACCACCGCCGCGAAGAAGGCCACCCCGGCGACCGTCGCCAAGAAGACCGCGGCGAAGAAGTCCGCCGCAAAGAAGACCGCGTCACCGGACGTCACCGGCGATGAGTGAACCCACCGCCCCACCGGGCGCGTACGGCGGCGACACCGGGGCCGCGCATCCCGGAGAGGCATCCGCGCGCCCCGAGCCGCTGGGGGTGACGGTCGCCCCCACGGGGAATGCTGAGGTCGACGCGGCGACCAGCCGCCTCGCCGACGCCGATGAAATGCCGACGCAGTCGCACATCGAGGTGTACGAGGATGTGCACCGCGGGCTGCGCGACGCGCTCGCCGCGCTGGACGAGAACAGGAGCTGAACGGTACGTGGCAGTGGCACGACGCCGACTCGACGCCGAGCTGGTGCGCCGGAAACTCGCGCGCTCGCGGGAGCACGCAAGCCAGCTGATCGCCGCGGGCCGGGTGACGGTGGGGGGTGCGACCGCCACGAAGCCCGCCACGCAGGTGGAGACCTCGGCCGCCGTCGTGGTGGCCGAGGACGGGGGCAGCCCCGACTACGTGTCGCGCGGCGGCCACAAGCTGGCCGGCGCGCTGGCCGCGTTCCAGCCCCTGGGCCTGGCGGTCGAGGGCCGCAGGGCGCTGGACGCGGGCGCCTCCACCGGCGGCTTCACCGATGTCCTGCTGCGGGCGGGCGCGGCCCAGGTGGTCGCGGTCGACGTGGGCTACGGCCAGCTCGCCTGGTCGTTGCAGAGCGACCCGAGGGTCGTCATCAAGGACCGCACCAATGTCCGTGAGCTGACGCTTCAGCACATCGACGGCGAGCCGGTCGACGTGGTCGTCGGGGACCTGTCGTTCATCCCGCTCGGCCTGGTGCTGCCGGCCCTGGTGCGGTGCGCCGCGCCGGACGCGGACCTCGTGCTGATGGTCAAGCCGCAGTTCGAGGTGGGCCGGGAGCGGCTGGGCAGCGGCGGGGTGGTCCGCAGCGCGCAGCTGCGGGCCGAATGCGTGACGAAGGTCGCGGGGCAGGCGGCGGAGCTGGGCCTCGGCGTGCTCGGGGTGACCGCGAGCCCGTTGCCCGGCCCTTCGGGGAACGTGGAATATTTTCTGTGGCTGCGCGCCGGTGCGCCCGTACTGGACCCGGCCGATGTCGACCGTGCTGTGGCGGAGGGGCCGAACCGGTGACCATCAAGAGCGACGTAGAGGACCGTACCGTCTTCCTGCTGACCCACACCGGCAGGGCCGCCGCGATCCGCAGCGCCGAGCGGGTCGTCCAGGGCCTGCTGCGCTGCGGGATCGGTGTGCGGCTGCTCGCCGACGAGGCCGCGGACCTGCCGCTGCCCGAGGCCGTGGAGCAGGTCGACGTGGCCGGCCCCGAGGCGGTCGAGGGCTGCGAGCTGATCATCGTGCTGGGCGGGGACGGGACACTGCTGCGGGGCGCGGAGTTCGCCCGCGCGTCGGGCGTGCCGCTGCTGGGCGTCAACCTCGGCCGGGTCGGCTTCCTCGCCGAGGCGGAACGCGACGACCTCGACAAGGTCGTGGACCGGGTCGTCACCCGGGAGTACGAAGTCGAGGAGCGGATGACCCTCGATGTGCTGGTGCGCAACGACGGCCGCATCGTGCACACCGACTGGGCGCTCAACGAGGCCTCCGTCGAGAAGGCGTCGAGGGAACGGGTCCTGGAGGTCGTCACCGAGGTCGACGGCCGCCCGGTGTCCCGCTTCGGCGGCGACGGCGTCGTCTGCGCGACCCCGACGGGCTCCACCGCGTACGCCTTCTCGGCCGGCGGCCCCGTGGTCTGGCCGGAGGTCGAGGCGCTGCTCATGGTCCCGATCAGCGCGCACGCGCTGTTCGCCAAGCCGCTGGTGACCTCGCCGCGCTCGGTGCTCGCCGTCGAGGTGCAGCCGGAGACGCCCAACGGTGTGCTGTGGTGCGACGGCCGCCGTACGGTCGAACTGCCCGCGGGGGCCAGGGTCGAGGTCAGGCGCGGCGCCGTCCCGGTCCGGCTGGCCCGGCTTCACCACGCCTCCTTCACCGACCGCCTGGTGGCGAAGTTCGCCCTCCCGGTGGCGGGCTGGCGCGGCGCCCCCCGCTAGGGCCGCGGCACTGGCGCATGGCGGGGTGAAAGGCCGTCGCTCGGCGGCGGGCGTCGCGCCGGGGCCGGGAAACCTCGTATGGTCGTATCCGTGTTGGAGGAAATGCGGATCCGGTCGCTTGGAGTCATCGAGGACGCCGTGGTGGAACTGTCACCCGGCTTCACCGCGGTGACCGGTGAGACCGGCGCGGGCAAGACCATGGTCGTGACCAGCCTCGGCCTGCTGCTGGGCGGCCGGGCCGACCCCGCCCTGGTGCGGATCGGCGCCGCTGCGGCGGTCGTCGAGGGCCGGATAACGATGGCGCCGGACGCGCGCGCCGCGATCCGCGCCCAGGAGGCGGGCGCGGAACTCGACGATGGCGCGCTGCTGATCAGCCGCACGGTGTCGGCGGAAGGCCGCTCCCGGGCCCACCTCGGCGGCCGTACGGTCCCGATCGGGCTGCTCGGCGAACTCGCCGACGACCTGGTCGCGGTGCACGGCCAGACCGACCAGCAGGGCCTGCTGCGGCCGGCCAGGCAGCGCGAGGCCCTCGACCGCTACGCCGGGCCCGGCGTCGTCGCGGCGCTGGAGAAGTACGGCGCCGCCTACCGCAGGCTGCGCGATATCGCCACGGAACTGGCCGAGCTGACCACCCGGGCCAGGGAACGGGCCCAGGAGGCGGATCTGCTGCGCTTCGGCGTCGAGGAGATCGCCGCGGCCGAGCCGCTTCCGGGCGAGGACGCCGACCTTGCCGCCGAGGCCGAGCGCCTCGGGCACGCCGAAGCGCTGGCCTCCGCCGCGACCCTCGCGCACGCGGCGCTGGCCGGAAATCCGGAGGACCCCGAGGGCGTGGAGGCCGGCACGCTGGTCGCCGGCGCCCAGCGCGCCCTGGACTCGGTCGCCGCGCACGACCCCGACCTGGCCGTGCTCGCCGGGCGGCTGGGCGAGGTGGGCATCCTGCTCGGCGACGTGGCGGGCGAACTCGCCGGTTACGCCGACAAGCTGGACGCCGACCCGCTGCGGCTCGCCGCGGTCGAGGAACGCCGGGCCGTCCTCGCGCACCTGGTCCGCAAATACGGCACCGACATCGACGCGGTGCTCGCCTGGGCCGGGCAGAGCGGGTCCCGGCTGGCCGAGCTGGAAGGCGACGACGACCGCATCAGCGGACTCACCGCGGAGCGGGACGCGCTGCGCGCCGAGCTGAGCGGCCTGGGCCAGCAGCTCACCGACCTGCGGACCGAGGCCGCCGAGCGGTTCGCCGTCGCCGTCACCGCCGAGCTGGCCGAACTGGCGATGCCGCACGCCCGGGTCACCGTCGCCATCCGGCAGACCGAAGCGGTGGATGCCGAGTCGGGCATCGAGATCGGGGGGCGGGCCGTCGCTTACGGGCCGTCCGGCGCGGACGAGGTCGAGCTGCTGCTCGCCCCGCACCCCGGCAGCCCTGCCCGGCCGATCGCCAAGGGCGCGTCCGGGGGTGAGCTGTCCCGGGTGATGCTCGCCGTCGAGGTGGTCTTCGCCGGGTCCGACCCGGTGCCGACGTATCTCTTCGACGAGGTGGACGCCGGGGTCGGCGGCAAGGCGGCGGTCGAGGTCGGGCGCCGCCTCGCGCGGCTGGCCCGCACCGCCCAGGTCGTCGTGGTCACCCACCTGCCGCAGGTCGCCGCGTTCGCCGACCGGCAGCTCCTGGTCGAGAAGACCAGCGACGGGTCCGTCACCCGCAGCGGTGTCACCGTCCTGGAGGGCGAGGACCGCATCCGCGAGTTGTCCCGCATGCTTGCGGGCCAGGACGATTCTGTGCTGGCGCGGGCCCATGCCGAGGAGCTTCTGGCTACCGCCAGAACCTCCCGCTGACCTTGCGGTCGGCCTCGTAGTCAGCCCCCGCCGGGGCGCGGGTGGTCGCCGGCCGGGTGGGGGCTGTTCGGTGTGCTCCGGGCCACCGGGCGGTGGGTGGTTGCTCGCGCCGTTCCTCGCGCCCCTGGCGGTTGTCCTGTGCGGCGGGGCCGAGCCCCCGCCGGGGCGCGGGTGGTCGCCGGCCGGGTGGGGGCTCGTTCGGTGTGCTCCGGGCCAC